>JAITGZ010000237.1 GCA_031280335.1 Deltaproteobacteria bacterium
TTCAGTTGGATGTGATGATTTACGCGGTGGTCATCCTGCTCTGTCTGGTGCAGTGCATTCAGTCGCTGTGCAATTTCTTTTACAAAAAACTGCGCTGAAGGGCCATTGTACTGGGCGCGGACGGTTTGACATTGAAAATGGATGGAAGTAGTTTATTGGCTTTAACCCGATGGAACAGGAGTAAATAATGAAACGTCTTCTCATAGCCTTGTTGTTCATTTTTGCCGCTTCCCCCGCCTTGGCCGCAGAGCGGCTGGTGGTGGGGGTAACCCCCTTTCCGCATAAAAGCATCATGCAGGCGGCCGCCGCGCTTCTGGCCAAAGAGGGCTATATTCTGGAGCTGGTGGAGTTCACCGATTATGTGCAGCCCAATATGGCCCTGGAGGAAAAGCGTCTTTTTGCCAACTTCTTTCAACATATTCCCTATATGGAGAATATGAACGCCGAAAAAGGGCTCGGCCTGGCCTGGATTGCCAAGGTGCATCTTGAGCCTCTGGGCATGTATTCTAAAAAAATAAAAAATATCAGCCAGTTAAAAAAAGGAGACATGATCTCCGTGCCCAACGATCCCACCAATGAGGCCAGGGCGTTACGTTTATTGGAGGCCAACAAACTGATCATCCTGCGGGCGGGCGAGCTTGTTACGATCAAAGATATATTGGACAACCCGCGCGGCCTGCTTTTTAAAGAAATTGACGCTCCGCAGCTGCCCCGTACCCTACAGGATGTAACCGCTTCTGTGATCAATACCAATTTCGCCGGCGAGGCGGGCTTGACCCCCTCCAAAGACGCCCTGATCATTGAAGGCAAAGATTCGCCCTACGCCAACGTCATTGTGGTGCGCTCCGCCGACAAAAACAGCCCGGCCGCCAAGGCCCTGATCAAGGCCGTGCAGTCCTCCGTGGTGAAAAAATACATTGAAAACGTGTTGGCGCACCGGGGCATTGTGCCGGCTTTTTAAAAAAATATTTCAACTTTGTCCGTATATTGGGGCTACTACCCCAAACCCCGTCCGGAGGCTTGATAATTTGGGGCTGTGAAATGGGCATGTTTACCGGATACCGCCTTATCCTCGCCGCCCCTTTCTTATTCCCCCCAGCGGGGTTCGGGGCGGATCCCCGAATTAATCAGTGTTTCCTTAAGGTCAATTGAAAAAGGAGTAAAAATTATGCCTGAGATACAAGTCAAGGGTATGCGCTGCCAGCATTGCCTGACGGCGGTGAGCAAGGCTCTGGAAACCCTGGCGGGGGTGGAAGAAGTCAGTGTTGACATGGAAAAAGGTTTGGCCCGCTGGAAGGATAAAGACCCGGCCTGTCCCCTGCCTGTGGAAAAAGCTCAGGACGCGGTGCGTATGGCCGGGTTTGAGGTTTAGCCAGGATAGGCCGGCCCCCTTGTCGAGGGGGTCCGGGGGGAATCATTCCCCGTTGCTGAATAACGCCTGGCGGCATCCGCCGCACAGGCTGTTGCGCTTGTTTGCTTCGCCAGGCAAAGCCCGGCTTGCAAGCCCGTGCGCTCCGGCCAGGATAGGCCGGCCCCCTTGTCGAGGGGGTCCGGGGGGAATCATTCCCCCCGGATGGGGTTTGGGGCTACCGCCCCAAATTGATGTTCTGGATAATGCTCACAGCCGCAGTCCTTCCAGTGCTTGCATCACGGCGGCGCGCCGGCTTTCCAGGCTGCTTTGGGCCAGGGAGCTTTCGCTTTCCAGCCAAAGGTCTCCGGGCGGCACCGTCTCGTCGGCCCGTACGCTCCAGCCTTTTTGTTCCGTCAGTTTTTCCCGGCCTGCGGCTATAATATCTTCCACGGCCGCCGCGTCTTCCGGGTTGCAGCGTACCAGCACGCGCCGGCTTTCCGTCAGGGCGCGCGCCGCCTGGGTGTATAGGGATGAGAGCAGCGCGGCTCTGTCTTCGCTCAGGGCCATGCCCAGGGCTTTTTCCACTGCCAGGCGCAGCAGGGCCGGCAGGTCTTCCTTCCAGGTTTCGAGCAGTTCCTTGCCGCGTTCTTCCATGGCGGAGAGTACGGAGTGGGAGGCTTGGGCCATGGAGGCGCGCAGTTCGTTCATTTCTTCCTGCGCCAGGCGCAGTCCTTCGGCCCGGCCTTCTTCCACGGCTTTTTCCCGCAGGGCGCGGGCTTTTTGTTCCGCAGCAGAGAGGATGTCTCTGGCTTTTTCTTCCGCCCGGAGGCGTACTTTTTCCAGGTAAATTTTTTCGTCTTCTTCCGACCAGGCGCGTGAGCGGGCCTGTTCTACCTCATCCAGGACGGAGATGCGTCCGCTCATGAAAATGCGTCCCCAGCCCGGGCTTTCTTCGTGTTTTTCCGCCATAATCAGCGTCCTTGGATTTTAGGGAATATTAGAGCAATTTCGCTTTGAAATTGTTCTAAATGAACACATCGCTGCTACCCCGGCTGATGATGATTTTGCCTTCGGCCTCTAGTTTACGCACGGCCCGGATGATGCTCATCTGGGCTGCTTCCACATCCGTAAGGCGGGTCGGCCCCATGATTTCCAGGTCTTCGCGGATCATCTTGGAGGCGCGTTCGGACATGTTGCGGAAGAAGACGGTGCGCATATCCTCGTTGGCGCCGCGCAGGGCCATAACCATATCTTCGCTGGAGATTTCCTTGAGCAGTTCGCGTATGGCCTTGTCGTCCAGATTTTTGACATCTTCAAAGACGAACATGAGGGCGCGGATGTCTTCGGCCATCTGGGAGGATTCCTCTTCGATTTCAGCCATGACTTCTTCTTCGGTGGCCCGATCCACCGCGTTGAGGATTTCGGCCACGGCCTGTACCCCGCCGACTTTGCGTCCTTCTTTGCCGCCCATGGCGATGAGTTGGCTTTGCAGCACCTTGTCCACGGCCATGAGCATCTCCTCCGGCACGGATTCAAGCCTGGCCAGGCGCATGAGAATTTCCGTGCGCACCCCGGCGGGCATGTTGGTCAAAAGTTCGCCCGCCTGCTCCGGCGGCAGATGGCCCAGGATGAGCGACAGGGTTTGCGGGTGTTCGTTGCGCAGGATCTGGGCCATCAGTTTGGGGCTGACATTGCCCAGTTCGCGGAAGGGCTGGGTGGTGGCGTCAAGATTGAGCAGGTCTGTGATGTATTTGGCTGTGTCTTCGTCCACATTGGCCAGCATAAGCTTGCGCACGGCATCGTTGCCGCCGCGCACCATCTGCTGCCCTGTAACCATGGCGTGATGAAACTCGCGCAATACGCCTTCCACCACTTCTTTGGGGATGGCGTCCAAGTCCACCATCGCTTTGGAGATGGTGACAATTTCTTGACGCTCCATACGCTTGAAAACTTCGGCCGCAAACTTTTCGCCCATGGCCAAAAGCAATACCGAGGTTTTTTGCGGCCCGCTCAACTGCTCAACGCTGCTTGGACTTACAGGCACAACCTTTGCTCCCTTTTTCTACGGCAATTCAGAGCATTTTCACTTTGAAGATGCCCTTAACACGCTTCTTGTCATAGTGCAATTAGCGTGCCGGATATGGGAGGGTTTTTGTGGAGAGGAGGGTGGACGGTTAAAATCGTGCCGATTTATGCTGGTCAGGGCTGCGCGGCCTGTCCGCGCCGGGTAAAGGCGGGTTCGCGCCGGGCGTATTTGAGCCAGAGGGCGTTATCTCCGGCGTAGCCGTCCGTATGGGTTTCTTCGCCCAAAAGGGAGGGCACGTCGCCGCTTTTGGGCAGATAGTATTCGTAGGCCGCCAGCAGGGCATTATCCATGAGGCGCACCACCCGCGCGGAGACAAAAATTTTGTCCCGCGCTTCAGAGTAAGTCCCCACCAGCACGGCGTGGGCGTCATGGGAATCGGCCAGCAAACGCAGGCTTTCGCGGGTGAGCATGAATTCGCCCCCGTCCTTTTCAAAGCGCAGGCTGGCAGAAAGACGCGGCTCCAGCACTTTGAAACCGTGCTGGTTTAGGCGCGAGCCAATCTGCTGCGCGCTTACCCGGCCAAAGGCGCTGCTTTTGTCCAGGTTTTCCAGGCTGACTAGGCTGGTCGTAAGGATGCTGCCGGCCGTTGAGCCGATACGGGGCAGGAGGATGCCGCCCAGGGCGTCGCCGGCCTTGGTGTTGGCCTCAAGCATGAGCGAGCCGCGTGGGGGGTCGGCCATGACGGCGTGCGGCAGCGGTTCATAGGCCGCGCTCACTTTGCCGGAGGAGGGTGAACAGGCCGTGAGCAGAATGCCCGCCAGACAGAGCAGTCCCCATAAGGCGCGTTGTTTTATCTCCTGCTCATCCATTTTGAGTATGGTCATGATCTGCCCCGCTGCGGTGAAACGGCTCTATTTTTCGGTGATGCTCACCCGCCGGCTGCTTTCAGCCAGGGGGTCGGCCGCCTGCGGGTCCGCATAAAGGCGCAGATCGGCATCATTGATATAACGTATGCTGGAACAGTGCATTACAAAACGGTTATTATAAGAAAGGCGTGCGTTGACGATAATTTCGTGGTTCGAGCCGCGCTCTTCGCCCAAATGGGAAAGAACGCGATTAAAGCGCCTGTCGTCAAAAGGCACGGTCTGCACAAAATACTCCAGCAGGCCGCCGCGCGGCTCTTTGCTGTAAGAAATCTGCATTCCGCGTGAAACCAGTTCTGTTCTTAACAGGTTATAAAAGGCAACGGTAAAGGGGCGGTTATTGGGCATGGCCAGGTAAATGGGCCGCGCCAGCAAATCGTCGCGCTCCGCGTAGGCTTTATAGACCCGCTGCGCCACCTCCACGGCCATGTCCCGCCAATGATCCGCAGCCTGCGCCCGGAGTTGGGCGAAGGCCGGCGGGTCTTCCAGCGCGGGCGCGGACGAGGTTCTGGACGCGGCGGGGGGATTGTCCAGCACATCCTGATAAGATGCCGGCGCATGGTCTTTTTTGCCCGAGCAGCCGGTCGCCAGTAAAACACAGGCCAGGAGCAGACCGCCCGCTCCGGTACGGCGCGCTCCCCCGTCTGGTTTTGCTTTGGTGTTTTTCATAAGCCGCGTCCTTCCTTACATTGTCCATATCGGCAGAACGTCCCGATTCTTGAGAGCGCGGCGCGTCATACCGGCAATTTTACCTTTCAGGGGCATTTACTGCCCGGAACAAGCAGGATATGAATGGACGCAGGCATGACCTTTACCTGGAGAAGCATCCATGACCTTTCAAAATCTTATTCTCGCCCTGCAGGATTTTTGGGGACGAAAAGGCTGTCTTATCCAACAGCCCTATGACATAGAGTGCGGTGCAGGCACCTTTAATCCGGCCACTTTCCTGCGGGTGATCGGGCCTGAACCCTGGAGAGCGGCTTACGTGGAGCCATCCCGCCGCCCCAAGGACGGGCGTTATGGCGAAAACCCCAATCGTTTGCAGCACTATTTTCAATTTCAGGTCATTCTCAAGCCCTCACCGGAAAACGCCCAGGAGCTTTATCTGGAAAGCCTGGCCGCCCTTGGCCTGAACCAGGCCGCGCACGACATCCGTTTTGTGGAAGACGATTGGGAATCGCCCACCCTGGGGGCTTGGGGACTGGGTTGGGAGGTCTGGCTCAACGGCATGGAAGTAACCCAGTTCACTTATTTTCAGCAAATCGGCGGCGTGGACCTTAATCCGGCCAGCGTGGAACTGACCTACGGCCTGGAGCGTCTGTGCATGTATCTGCAGGAAAAAGAATCCGTCTATGATCTGCAATGGAATGATACGGTAACTTACGGACAGATTTATCACCAGAACGAAGCGGAGCAATCCCGTTTTAATTTTGAAAGCAGCGACGCGCAGCTTTTGCTGCGCCATTTTACTGATTATGAGCGGGAGGCCATGCGCCTGGCCGATTTGGGCCTGGTAGCCCCGGCCTACGACTATACCATGAAAAGTTCGCACGTCTTCAATCTGCTGGATGCCCGGGGGGCCATATCCATTACCGAACGGGCCGCCTACATCGGCAGGGTGCGTAAATTGGCCTCGGCCGCGGCCCGTCTTTACGCCGCGCAAAGACAGGAACTGGGCTATCCCCTCCTGTCCGGCCCCTCATCCCTGACCCCTAAAAAGGATCGGCCATGAACACGCCCCACAGCGCGGCCACGCGCGCCTTTGTACTGGAAATAGGAGTGGAGGAATTGCCGGCCCGCTTTCTGGCGGGGCTGGAAAGCGAGCTGGAGCGCAAATTTGCCGATGGCCTGCGTGAGGCCGGGTTGGAACATGGCCCCATCCGCGTAAGTTCTTCTCCCCGGCGGGCGTCCGTATATGTGGAAGCCCCGGCGGAACGCGCCGCCCTGCGCGAAAAGATTGTTACCGGCCCCCCCCTGCGTGCGGCCTTTGACGCCGGCGGCAAGCCCACCAAGGCGGCGGCGGGCTTTGCCGCCAGTCAGGGGGTGAGCCTGGACGAAACTTTTGCCCTGGATACGGAAAAAGGCCGTTACCTTGCCGTCAAGACGCGCGTAGGCGGGGAGACGGCCTTGGAGATTCTGCGCCGCCTGTGCCCGGAAATCGTCTCTTCCCTAAGTTTTCCCAAGCGCATGCGCTGGGGCGCGGGAGAATTCACCTTTGCCCGGCCTTTGCGTTGGCTGCTGGCCATGCTGGACGAGGCGGTCGTCCCCTTTAGCGCGGGCGAGGCGGCTTCGGGCGATTTGACTTATGGCCACCGCGTACACGGCCCCGGCCCCTTCCGGCTGCGCTCCGCTGCCGGCTACTTCAGCCTTTTGCGCGAAAAGGCGCAAATTATCCCCTCCAGGGAGGAGCGCGCCGCACGCATAAGGAGCGCGGGCGACGCGCTGGCCGCCCGGGCCGGGGGCGCGGTGCTGTGGAAGGACAGCCTGCTTGACGAGGTAAGCGGTCTGTGTGAACACCCTCTGCCTCTGCTGGGTTCCTTTGACCGGGCTTTTTTGGAAATGCCCGCCGAGGTGCTGTTGACCAGCATGGAACACCATCAGAAGAGTTTCGGCCTTAAAGACGCCGCAGGCAGGCTGCTCCCTCATTTTCTGACCGTACTCAACCTTACCCCTGTGGATGAAAACCTGGTGCGCAAGGGGTGGGAAAGGGTGCTGCGCGCACGTCTGGAAGACGCGCGTTTTT
>JAITGZ010000264.1 GCA_031280335.1 Deltaproteobacteria bacterium
GCTCCGTTTCAACCGGGTTTTTACAGATATCGCTGCATTTCCTGTCAAAAACGTTACAGTATTTATTGAATATTTACCATATATTTCAACAAATTAAATTGTTTTTAAGGGCCGACTAACTAAGGCTGTTTTAGTTGACCGGTCAGGGGGAACCGGGGGGAATGATTCCCCCCCGGATGGGGTTTGGGGCAACAGCCCCGATAATGTATAATCTCAAAGTTGAAATGTTCTAGCCTCAATAATCATTGCCTGGATTTAAAATAGGCCAGGCGTTGTTCCCACATGGTTTTATCCTGGGCTGTTCCCGGCAGGCGCAGCATTTCTTCACAGGCGGCTGCGGCCTTGCTCCAGTCTCCGGCCTGTTCCGCCATGTCCGCCAGCGCGGCGCACAGCGCGGCCTGTTCTTCAGGTGCGGCCTCACGCAGCATGGCCTCCAGTATGATCGCGCCCCCTGCCGGGTCTCCCTGTTCAGCCATGAGCCTGGCCTCAGCCAGCCTGGCGATGAAACTGAGGGCGGGGTTACCGGTTTGTGCCGTCTTACGCCAAGCATCCAGCGCTTTTTCAGGCAGGTTCTGCTTTACGGCGCTATGCATCAGCGCGAGCAGGGCTGCGGTTCTGGCTTCTTTATCCGCCTTGGACGCGAACTCTTCCAGGGCGGTCAGACGGGCCCCGTCTTCAGGCATGATGAGGATTCGGCCCAGGGCCTCCTCCTGCGTCTTTTTATGACCGGCAGAGGTATAGGTCAGTACACCCGCCGCTGCAATGACCAGAATGAACACCACCAGAGCGGCAAAGATAAATTTGGCGTGGTCAATCAAAAAAACCAGCAGGGGCGAAGCCTCACGCGAGACCTCGGCTTGCAGGGAATCCAGCAGGGACCTGTCCTGGTTCGGACCGGCGGAGTCTTCAATCTTGTCCGTGGCCGGCGGCGTTTTTTTGCTCATGGCGGCAATTCTCCTTTTTGACAGCCCTCTTTTTTATGCGCGACCAGCCGAAATGTCAAAGTCAAAGCGTCTGTTGGGTCAGGTCATGCCGCTCCGGCGGCGGTATGACCCTGATGCGCTATCTGCGGGCTATTTTCCCGCTTGTCCGGCGGGCATGGGCAGAGGCGTGATTTCCGCAGCGGCATTTCCGGGCGGCGGCGGCGGCGGTGGTGGTGCGAAATTGGGTATGACGCCGGAAAAAGAATCCATGGTTTCAGTTTTAGGCGTCAGGTTGCCGCCAAGTGCGGCCTCAGCGGCCTCTGCCGCCGGATTTTTGCCCTGGTCCTGGTATTCAGACGGGAATTGCGGAACAACCGGAGGGATCGTACGGCCCAATGGCGGCACAGGCGGCAGGGCACGTGCTTTTTCTTCCGCCGGCGCTGTCCCCGGAGCGGGAGTTGGAGCGGGAGCGGGGACTGTATTTGCAGGAGGCTGCTTCAAGTTTGCTGCCGCCGGAGTACTTGCCGCTGCCGGCGCATGTTGTCCCGGGGCGGGCGTGTTGGGGGTGGCGGTGCCCGGCGCGGGTGGGACGGCCTGGTTTGTCCCGAAGGGGCTGTTCCCCGGCTTGGCCGTTTGGGGCAGCAGGGGGGGCGGGGCTTCGCCCTGCTGGCTGCGCAGCGAGATGGACGGCGGCGGCGGGGTGAAGGGCGGCGGCCACATGGCACCGGCAGGGGCATTCAGGCTGTTTTCTTGGTTGGAGGGCAAAGGAGCTAGCCCAGGCGGCGTTTTTGTGGTTTCATCAGGGCGTCCTGTCTGGCCTTTGGGGGGAGCCGCCGCAGGCGGCTTGACGGAGGGAGCGTTGGGCAGCGGCCTGCGAGCGCCGCTGCCGGGAACGGCCTTGGGTTTGCTGTAACTTGAAGGACTTTTGCCTGTTGTGGATACGCCGGGCGTGGTTAATGCGTGCGGCGGAGGCGCAGCGCTTGGCCGCCGCCCGATCTTGGGCTGATCAAACTTTTGTTCTGTTTCTTGCGGTTTTAAAGATGCCCGCGTTACAACAGGAGGCGTGAGGGGCGCGGCTGTCCGCGCCAAGGCGGTCTGAACCTGCTCCGGTGGGGAGCTTTTCAGGGGATAGGGCAGGGTATAATTATGGCAAAGCCCGTCCTCACTGAGGTTTTCATAAATAAATTCCGCCGCGTCGCGGCAGCCTTTACGGTCATGCAGGTTGCCGAAACGCTCCACGCACCAGTCGTTGTGTGTTTTCAAGGCTTCATCCCTGTTTTGGATCAGACTGTCCGCGTAACTGACACATTGGCGCATACGATTTAAATTCGGGAGGCGTTGGGTCAGGTTCCGCCGCACTTGGGCCAATGCCCGGGCGCAGCCCTGCGCGCTCATGAAGGGCAGGCTGCCCGGACGGGCGCAAAAGGCTTCCGCCTGTTCAAAAAGAGAAGATAGATTCGCCCGGACGTCAGGCAGGGTCATATCCGCCGTCCCTGAGGCGGCCCATACGCCGCCCGGTACGGACGGCATCAAAGACAGCGTGAATAGAACCAAAGACAAGGCGCGGCGCATCCCTGAACTCCTAGAGCATTTTAGAGCATTTTCAAAGTGAAATTGCTTAGAACAAATCAACTTTAAAATTGCTCTCGGATCGGTCATGTATAAAAAACATGCCGCTCCATCCGCCTTATCGTCAAGATGCTTTTTTTTCTTTATATCAGGCTGAAACCCATATCTTCCAGTCTGCGGGCCGGGATGGCCCCCAGGCGTACAAGGCGCAGTTCCAGCGGCCCGGCGGCTTCCTCCGGCACCGGGTCTATGATGGTGGAGGGCAGCCCCCCGGCGGGCAGCGGTTCGGCCTGATACAGGGCGTTATGCACGGCGCGGAGCAGGACGGGGGAAATATCCTCCGGCCGCAGGGCCGGAGCTTCGCCGCTCAGATTGGCGCTGGAGGAGATTAGGGGAAAGCCCGCTTCGAGGCTCAGACGGCTCGCTTCCGGGTGCGAACTCAAGCGCGCCGCCACCTTGCCGCTGCCGCCGGTAAGCGGCGCGGGCAGGCCTGGGGCGGCGGGCAAAAGCAGGGTCAGCGGGCCGGGCCAGAAAAGGCGGATCAGCCTCCAGGCTGTTTCCGGCACATGGGACGCAAGCATATTCAGCTGATCCATCCCGCCGATGATCACGGGCAGGGGCACGGCGGCATTGCGGACCTTGGCCCGGTAAACCGCCTGAACGGAGTCGGGGTTCAAGGCATTGCCGCCTATTGCGTAGAAAGTCTCGGTGGGATAAAGCAAAAGGCGTCCTTGAAGCAGCAGGCTCAGGGCCGCCTGAAAACTCAGGCCGCCGCTCATGGTCTGCCCTTACCTCCGGAGGCGTATTTTTGCATAAGGCCGTGCTGCTCTGCGTAGGGCGTTTGAAGACCACGTTCTGGAAAGAGGCGGTCGCCCTTTACCGGCAGCGCCTGCGCCCGCGTTGGCGCATTCAAGAAATAAATGTGCGGGACTCTGGCCCGGACCTGCCCCCGGAAGCGGTCAGGGAACGAGATGGAGCGGCCCTGCTCGCGGCTCTGCCAGCCGGGCATACGCATATTTGCCTGGATGAGCGGGGGACGCAGTTTACTTCGCCGGAACTGGCGGAATGGCTGCAAAAGCTGTGGGATGCCTCCGCTCCGCCCTGCTTCATCATCGGCGGACCCTGGGGCCTGACGGGGCGGGTGCTGGAAGCGGCGGATCTGCGCCTGAGCCTCAGCCGGATGACCCTGCCGCATGAACTGGCCCATGTGCTTTTGTGGGAGCAGCTTTTCAGGGCTGATTCCATTTTGCGCCGTACAGGTTACCATCATTGAATCCCTTGAATCCGTTTTAAATTTTGGGGCTGCCGCCCCATTGAATGGGTTCAGGAGGGTGAGGTTCCTTCCCCAAGGTTTTTTATATTACTTTAAACCACCTGCGTACCGATGCCGGAATCAGTGAAAAGCTCCAGCAAGACGCAATTTTCCACCCGGCCGTCAATGATCATGGCCTTTTCCGTCCCGCCGGCCAAGGCTTCAAGGCAGCACTGCATCTTGGGGATCATCCCGCCTCGGATCAGGCCGCTTTTAATCATGCTTTCCACCTCGTCCGTCCGGATGCCGGGGATGAGCCTGTCTTGCGCATCCAGCACGCCAGGCACGTCCGTGAGCAGAATCAGGCGCTTGGCGCGCATGGCCGCAGCCACGGCCCCGGCGGCGGAATCGGCGTTGATGTTATAAGTGGTGCCGTCCTCACCCGCGCCCACCGGGGCGATGACCGGGATAAAACCCTCTGCGGCCAGGGCCGACGGCAAACTGGTATCCACCAGCTTCACCTTGCCCACCTGCCCCATATCCGCCGCCTTCTGCCCATCTTTGGAGCGCGCTTGCAATTTTGCTGCCCGCATGAAGCGGCCGTCCTTGCCAGAAAGTCCCACCGCCCGCACCCCGGCCTGATTCAGCAGATTGACGATATCCTGATTGACCTTGCCCACCAGAACCATTTCCACCACCTCCATGGTCGGGGCATCGGTTATGCGCTGCCCGTCCAGAAAGGAGGATTCAATGCTGAGCCGCTCCAGCATCTGTTCAATCTGCGGTCCGCCGCCATGCACAATGACCGGGCGTATGCCCACATAGCTCAGCAGGGCGATGTTCAGGGCAAAGGCTTTTTTGAGCGACTCTTCCAGCATGGCGTGTCCGCCGTATTTGATGACCACGGTTTCACCGCGAAATTCACGGATATAGGGCAGGCACTCCATGAGCAGCCGGGCTTCTTCCTGTTTCAGATTCATACTTCAGTCCTTTGGGGTCAAGTGGTGCGGATGCAGGGCGTAAAACTCCCCCAGCAGGTAGAGTGAGCCGCAGATGAGCAGCGGCCGCCCGCCTGCGCCGCATGCAGGGGTTATATCCCTCCCTGTTTCTTCAGGCAAGCGCTGGCAAAAGTAGGTCCAGGCCCAGCTTAGGGCCTGGGACAACCCGGCGAAAGGCATGGCGTTGAGGCCGATGAGGTTGCAGAGGGTGTGCGGGGGCAGGGCGCGGGGGTTGTCCGGCAGGGCCGGAACCAGAATCGGCCCGCCTGCGGCCAGCGCGCGCAGGTGGGGGATGAGTTCTTCCGGCTCCTTGTCCGCCATGCAGGTAAAGATGACCGCCCCGGGGGCCAGATTCATGGCGGCCAGGCTGCGGCCCAGGGCGGCCAGACCGTGCGGGTTGTGCCCTCCGTCCAGCAGCAGGGCGGGCAAGCGCTTCTCAGGTTGCGGGGCGATGAACTGCAGGCGGCCGGGCAGCCAGGCCTCGGTTAATCCTTGTATTTCCAAGGGGGATATTTCTTCCGCGTCCGGCGGGGCATAAGCGGGCAAAAGCAAGGGGGCCAGGGCGCGCCAGGCGGCCAGGGCCGGAGCGGCGTTGGCGCGCTGGTGGATCCCCGCAAGTTTTAGCTTATGACCTTGGGCGGTGAAGCCGGCTGGCAGGTCGGCGGGAGTAAAATGTAAGGGGGCGTCTTTTTTTTGCGCTTCACGTTCCAGGGCGGCCTTGGCTTCCATTGCCTGGGGGGCGGAAAAAGCCGCCTTGCCCCGGCGTAAGGCCCCGGCTTTGTCTTGGGCTATGTCAGTCAGGCTGCGGCCTAGAACATTGCGATGGTCCAGGTCTATGGGGGTAAAGATCAGCAGGTCCGCTTCCAGAGCCGTGGTGGCGTCAAACGTGCCACCCAGGCCGCTTTCCATCACCGCCAGATCCACCCGCTCCTCTTTAAATATATACAAGGCCATGGCGGTGATCAGTTCAAAATAGCTCAGATCATCTCCACCTCCGGCCAAAACCGCTTCCGCCGCCGCAAGCCAGGATGGTTCCGGCACAAGGGCGCCTCCGACAGTACCGCCGGGGCGGAAAAGACGCGCCCGTTCCCGCACGGAGACAAAGTGTGGCGAGCTGGCCAGGCCGCAGCTCAGCCCGTGCGCCCTGCCCAGAGATGCCAGAAAAGTGCAGCATGACCCTTTGCCGTTGGTTCCGACCACCTGAACCAGGGGCATGGAGCTGCGCCGCAGATTCATACGATCCAAGGCCGCGCCCATGCGTTCCAGTCCCGGTCGCATGCGGAAAAGCCCCAGACTGTCCAGATGGGCGGCAAAATCTTTCCAGGCGCTGAAGCGCGGCGGCATGGGGTCTCCTTGCGGTTGTGGTTGTGTTTAGTCCCTTTAAGTAATGGGAACTAGAAGTCATTTCATAATTCTGGAAAAAGTCATGAAATCGGTGTAATCGAATTTCATGAGCAAATACCAAAGATTAACGGATGAACAATGGGCGATTTTGGAACCTCTCCTTGTGGGAGAACCTTCCTCTGCACGGGGGAGACCTTCCATCCATGATGACCGTTCTGTAATGAACGGCATCCTGTGGGTATTGCGCACTGGCGCTGCCTGGGCTGACTTGCCGGGGAGATTTCCATCTTCATCAACCTGTTATCG
>JAITGZ010000268.1 GCA_031280335.1 Deltaproteobacteria bacterium
GATCTGAAGATCAAACTGGCGGAAAGAAGCACCGGGGCGATTATCGGCGGGGTGGGCTACAGCACTTACTCCAAATTCGGAGTAAGCGCCAGCATTCAGGAGAACAACCTCTGGGGCAAAGGCTACGGCTTGGGTTTTCAGACCTTTTTTTCCAGTATGCGCACCTCCTATGACGTGTCTTTTTCCAATCCCCGCGTGAACGACAGCAATTTGGCCTTGGGGTTGAATCTTTACCGCTGGGAAGACGACTATACGGATTATAACCGGGATACCATGGGCGGCGGCATACGCCTGGGGTATCCTGTGGGCGAATACAGTTCCGTGGGTATTGGGTACAGGGCGGAATTTTACAAATTGTATGATTTTGACAGCGGCGTAACCCAAACCTTGCGCCAATATGAAGGCAAGCGCACGGCCAGTGTGCTTTCACTGTACCTGACCCGCGACACCACTGACCACATGCGCCCATCCAGCGGCACCATAGTGCAGCTTGCGGCGGAATACGGGGGCGGACTCATGGGCGGAGACGACGCCTTTGTTAAATTGATGCCTGAATATCAATTTTATCAAGCCATAACGGAAAACAGCGTGGCCCACCTCAAGCTGCGCGGCGGCATTCTGTTTGAGAGCGATCGGGATAACCCGCCTCCGGTGTTCGAGCGTTTCTGGATAGGCGGCATAGACAGCATACGCGGCTACCGCAGCCGCGACATTGTGCCGCGCGACCCCTATTCTGCGGATCGCATAGGCGGCGACCGCATGGCCTACGCCAACCTGGAGTACATATACCAAGTCAGCAAGGACATAGGCATTAACCTCGTGCCCTTTTTCGATATAGGCGTGAATGTGGACTCAACCCAAAAATTTGAATGGAAGAAAGCCCAAAAAAAATCCGCCGGCCTGGAATTGCGCTGGCGTTCCCCCATGGGCGATTTACGTTTCAGTTGGGGCTATCCCTTTGATAAGGGCTGGTATGACGAAAAGCTGACCTCGCGCTTTGAGTTTTCCATCGGCAATTTCTTTTAGAGCAATTTCAAAGCGGAATTGCTCTAAAAACTTGAGGTTCACTCCTCAAGACATTGCCCGCCGGAAACAGCCCAGGCCACCTGGCCGTAAGCGATGCAGCCGTCGCCTGGAGGCAAGGCGCGATGAGTCAGCGGGGTAAGGCCGCGCTGGCGCAGCTTTTCGCGCAAGAGCAGGTGCATGCTCATATTCTGCATCACTCCGCCGCTTAAACCCACCAGAGTGGTGCCTGCAAGACGGCTGCCCCGCAGGGCCATATCCGCCAGAGCTTCGGCCAAAGACCAATGAAAGGCGCGGGCCAGGGACGTTTGGGCTAACGCGCTCAAAGGCGGGCGGGCAAGCTCATATATGGCCCGAAAGAGCGCAGGCGTGTCAAGCACAAGACCCGGCCCGCCGGGAACGGGCTGTTCCAGCAGCGGGCAGGGCAGCGCCCGGGCGCTGCCCTGGATATGCTCCGCGTACAGTTCCCGGTAAGAATGCGGCGCTCCCTGACCGTGGTGCTGCGCTTCTTCCAGACGTATGGCGGCCTGGCCTTCGTAGCTTATGCGCGAGCACAGGCCGAGCAAGGCCGAAACCGCGTCAAAAAGACGGCCCAGTCCGCTGCTGCGCGGTGTGTTCAGACCACTGGCAAGCAATGCGGGGAGCAGGGCTGCGGTCTTTTCTTCCGCAGGCAGCCAAGGCAGCTTTCTGGCCGCCCCCCGCAGGCCCAGTTCAAGCAGCAGGGCGTGAGCGATGCGCCAAGGCTCGCGCACAGCGGCTTCGCCCCCAGGCAGGGGCAGCGGGACAAGACTGCCCAGGCGGCTTATGGCCGGCACCCCGCCGGGACGCGGAAAATCCACCCGCAGTAGTTCGCCCCCCCAGATGGTCCGAGCCGGATTGATCTCCTCCGGGGCGAAGCCTGCTCCGTCCAAGGTCAAAACCAGGGCCGGGACGAAACTGCCGTTTTCAGCCAACACCGCCAGAGCATGGGCAAAATGATGCGGCAGACGCAGCAGTGGCAAATGGGTACCGGCGGCGGGGCTAAAATCCGGGTGGGCATCGATCACCCGCGCCTGCGGTTCCACCCGCAAAATCCCGGTCAAATGCCGGACGGTTTCTTCCTGAAAAAGCCCGGCGGCCTGATGGCGCAAATCCCCCACATGCTGGCCCACAAAGGCCTCCAGGCCCCGATTCAGGCAGGGGGCGTTCTTCAGCTCCGCGCCCAGGCCAAGCACATTGGGCACGGGCAGCCTCGTGGCCGGCAAGGGCAGAGGAGAAGGGACAAACCCCCTGGCCCGACGCAAAAAAATGGCCTCCGGGGCGGATGCGCCCCAGGCCGTTCCCTTTCCCGCGACGGGAGAGGACGCTCCATCTTCGGGAGGGAGCGGGCGCAGCACTGAATCATCCACGCGCACCAGAATATCCCGATTATGCAGTAAAAAGTAGTCAGCCATGCCCCCCAGACGGAGCAATGCCTCGCGATTGCCCAGGGCTATGGGTTCATCCCCCATGTTGCCGGAGGTCATGACCAGGGCTGTGGGGCGTCCATCCCGGCGCAAGGCGGCACAGTCGCGCAGCAGAATATGCTGCAAGGGGGTATAAGGCAGCATAACCCCCACATACAGGGTATCCGGGGCCAACAGGGCAGGCAGGGGCGACCCCTCCGTGCGCGGGCACAGCACAATAGGCCTCTCCGGCGAGATCAGCAGCCGTCTTTCCGGTGAAGCCTCCTCCCCAAGGCGCACCAGACCGGCGGCTTCTTCCAGACCGGCGAGCATAATGGCCAGGGGTTTGTGCGGCCGCCGCTTGCGCCGGCGCAAGCGGCGAATCGCCCGCTCATCAAAGGCATCGCAGGCCAGATGAAAACCTCCCAGTCCTTTGATGGCGGCGATATGTCCCGTCATGAGCAACCGGGCCAGTTCGCGCAGAGCGGCGTCATTTCTGTACAGGCTTGTTTCCGCTCCACCTCCCTGCGGGCCGGTAAGCCAGACTTCAGGTCCGCAGCCCAGGCAGGCATTGGGCTGGGCATGAAAGCGCCGGTTTTCTGGGTCGGCGTATTCCTGCGCGCACTCCTCGCAAAGAGGAAAGCAGGCCATGGCAGTACGCTCGCGGTCATAAGGCAGACCCGCAGTAATGCTGTAACGCGGACCGCAGTCGGTGCAATTGGCAAAAGGGTGGCGAAAACGCCTGCCCGCCGGGTCAAGGATGTCATTCAGACAATTGGGGCAAGTGGCCATGTCCGGGCTGGGCATGACCTCGATCTCCACCCCGGCAGCGCTGGCCGCGATGCTGAAAGATGTCTCGCCCCCCACCGGCGGCAGATCATGTTCCGTCCAGGAACTCACCCTGGCCAGAGGGGGCAGTTCCACCCGCAGGGCCTCGCCAAAGGCGCGCAGCCTGTCTTCTTGCCCCTGCGCCTCAAGGCGTACGCCCTCCGGAGCGTTGCGCACCAGGCCGGTAATGCCGTAACGCCGGGCCAGACGAAAAATAAAAGGCCTGAAGCCCACGCCCTGCACCCGCCCCGTTATGCTGAATCCCTTACGCCGCATTAAATATTCGTTTCCAAAGGTAAAGCATTTTAACCATTGAGGCCGTATATTATTGGGGCTATCGCCCCAAACCCCATCCGGGGGGAATGATTCCCCCCGGACCCCCACCACGATAAATTGCTTTTTAAAATCCGCTCCAAAGCGGCTGACCCGTATGCGCGGCGCAGGATAGGTCATGCGCCTCCATGAGCAAACGGCAACTGACCCGTGCGTAATAGCTGCGGGCCAGGGTGCCTGGTTCATCCCCCGGCATATCGCCGCAGGGCGGTCAGTCCCTCGTCTATATCTTCAAGGCTGATACCGGAAAAAGCCAGACGGATGTGCAGCCCTCTCTCGCCGGGCAGGGGCTTGCCGAAGTGCAGGCGGGTGCAAAAGGAAAGGCCGGTTTGCAGCAGTGCGTCTTCGGCAAAGGCGGCGTAATCGCGGCC
>JAITGZ010000191.1 GCA_031280335.1 Deltaproteobacteria bacterium
CCGGAAGGCGGGCGCACCACGCCTTCCATCGTGGGTTTTACGGATAAAGACCGTCTGGTGGGGGATATCGCCAAGCGCCAGGCGGTAACCAACCCGGAGCGCACCATTTTTGCCATCAAGCGGCTTATGGGCCGCAAGGCGGATTCGCCGGAGGTGCGGCGCTGGTCCGAACACAGTCCCTATAAAATCGTCTCGGGCAAAAATGGCGACGCGGCGGTGGAAATTGAAGGCCGCAGCTATACCCCTTCGGAGGTTTCGGCCATGATCCTGGCTAAACTCAAGGCCGATGCCGAGGCCTATCTGGGCGAGAGCGTCAGCGAGGCCGTGATCACCGTGCCGGCCTATTTTAATGATTCCCAGCGCCAGGCCACCAAAGACGCCGGACGCATCGCCGGGCTGGAGGTAAAACGCATCATCAATGAGCCCACGGCCGCCTCCCTGGCCTATGGTTTTGACCGCAAGAGCGACGAAAAAATAGCCGTATTCGATCTGGGCGGCGGTACCTTTGACATCTCCGTGCTGGAGGTGGGTGATAAGGTGGTGGAGGTGCGCTCCACCAATGGCGATACCTTTTTGGGCGGCGAAGATTTTGACCAGCGGGTGATCAACTGGCTGGCGGATGAATTTAGAAAAGAGCAGGGCATTGACCTTTCCAAGGACCGCATGGCTTTGCAGCGCCTGAAAGAAGCGGCGGAAAAAGCGAAAAAGGACCTCTCCGCCTCCATGGAGGCGGAGATTAATCTGCCCTTTATCACAGCGGATCAGAACGGACCCAAGCACCTTATGTACAAACTTTCCCGCGCCAAGCTGGAAAGTTTGGTGGAAGATCTGGTGCAGCGCACCATCGAACCCTGCAAAAAAGCCCTGGCCGATGCCGGCCTTAGCACCAGCCAGATTGATGAGGTAATTCTGGTGGGCGGCATGACCCGCATGCCTCTGGTGCAGAAAAAGGTGCAGGAGTTTTTTGGTAAAGAACCCAACCGTTCGGTCAACCCGGACGAAGTGGTGGCCATGGGCGCGGCCATACAGGGGGGCATTCTGGTAGGCGACGTCAAAGACGTGCTGCTGCTGGATGTAACCCCGCTTTCCCTGGGCATAGAAACCCTAGGCGGAGTGATGACCAGGCTCATTGATCGCAACACCACCATCCCCACCCGTAAAAGCCAGGTCTTTACCACTGCCGCAGACAACCAGCCTTCGGTCTCCATTCACGTGCTGCAGGGCGAACGCCCCATGGCCGGTGATAACATGACCTTGGGCCGCTTTGAACTCACCGGCATCCCCCCGGCCCCGCGCGGCATCCCCCAGATTGAGGTCTTTTTTGACATTGACGCCAACGGTATTGTCAATGTGGGGGCCAAAGACATGGGCACGGGCAAAGAGCAGACCATTCGCATCACCGCCTCTTCCGGCATGGCGGAAGAAGATATACAGCGCCTGGTCAAAGAGGCCGAGGCCCACGCGGATGAAGACAAAAAGAGGCAGGAATTCATTGAAACGCGCAATAAAGCCGATGCAGCCATCTATGCCACAGAAAAATCCTTGGCCGATCTGGGCGATAAGGTGGACGCCACCCTGCGCGGCGATATTGAGGCTAAGGTCGGTAACCTGAAAAGCGCCATGGAAGGTGAGGATATGGCCGCTCTGCGTGCGGCCATGGACGCCCTGGACAAATCATCGCACAAGCTGGCCGAGCAGCTCTACGCCCAAAAATCCCAGACCGCCGAACCCTCGGCCGAGGCCGGGCCGCGCAAAGGCGAAGACGTGGTGGATGCGGACTTTACAGAAGTAAAATAAAGATACTCTGAAATTTCATCTTTTTGGGGCTATCGCCCCAAACCCCATCCGGGGGGAATGATTCCCCCCGGATCCCCTCGGCAATTTCACCGGCTATTTTTCCAGTTCTTTGGCTATGGCCTCTCCCATGGCGCGGCAGCCTACAAAAGACTCTCCTTCCCGCACCAGATCCTGGGTGCGCAGGCCGGAAGCAAGCACTTTGCGCACGGCCTTTTCCACCGCCACCGCTGGAGCGCCTTGCTGCAAGCTGAGCCGCAAAAGCAACGCGGCGGAGAGTATGGCGGCGATGGGGTTGGCCGTGTCCTGGCCGGCCATGTCCGGGGCGGAACCGTGGCAGGGTTCATAGACCCCGAACTGCGTCTCCCCCAGGGAGGCGGAGGGCAAAAGCCCCAAGGAACCGGTCAGGGCGGAAGCCTCGTCAGATAGAATATCGCCGAACAGATTGCTGCAAAGCATTACGTCAAAACGTCCGGGGTTGGACACAATCTGCATGGCCGCGTTATCAACGTACATGTGGCTCAATTCGACTTCAGGAAATTCCGCCGCCGTTTCATTGACCACAGCGCGCCAAAGCCTGCTGGAGTGCAGCACATTGGCCTTGTCCACAGAGCATATCTTGCTGCGGCGGCTGCCGGCCAGGGTGAAGGCCACTCTGGCGATGCGCCGCACCTCCTCTTCATTATAAATCATGGTATCAAAGCCGCAACGCAGGCCGTCGCGCTGCTCCTGCCCGGCGGGCCGGCCGAAATACACGCCGCCGGTAAGCTCGCGCACCACCACAAAATCCACGCCCTGTTTCACCAAATCCTGACGCAGGCAAGAAAGGAAAGCCAGCTCAGGGTAGAGTAAAACCGGACGGATGTTGGCGTACAAAGCGAAAGTTTTGCGCAGTTTGAGCAGCCCCGCTTCCGGACGTTTTTCCGCCGGCAGATTGTCCCAAGCCGGGCCGCCCACCGCGCCCATGAACACAGCGCCGGCATCGCGGCATATCTTCAGCGTCTCTTCCGGCAGAGGATCCCCGGTGGCATCATAAGCGCAGCCGCCGATGAGGGCATTTTCAAATTCCAAATCCAGATTAAAACGCCAAGAAACGGTTTTGAGTACACGTACGCCTTCGGCGGCAACTTCAGGCCCAATGCCGTCTCCGGCCAATACAGCAATTTTCATCCGACAGTTCCTTTATGGTACCGTCCCCGGCCGGAAGGCCATACAGCCTAACTCCGCCCTGAAGGGCGGGGATTCCTTCCGGGCGGAAGCCTGGCGGGGACGCATACCCCGGCCAAGCGCAAAACGCATGGTTATCTAGATCCATGCTACACTATTGACTTCAGCTCCCTTCCTCCATGTCCACTGGGCGGCCTTGTTCACGATATTCGTTGAGTTTGTTGCGCAGGGTGCGCACGGATATGCCCAAAAGTTCCGCAGCTTGCGTACGGTTGCCCCTGGTCTGATCCAATCCTTTGATAATCATGATCCTTTCCATTTCGTGCAACGGGATTACCCCTCCGCTGAAATCTCCCGTTGCGGCTGCGGCGGCGTCTGCGGAGCCGGGAACGCTTGGGCCATGGTTTTCTTCATCCTCCAAGCCGGGGGCATCGGCGAGAACCGGCCAGGCGTCAGGATCGAGCAGAAAATGCGCCGGCAGAATGGGGCTGCCACCGCAGAGCAGCGCGGCGCGCTCCATCAGGTTCTGCAATTCGCGCACATTGCCCGGCCAGGGATACTCCATAATCCAGTCCTTGGCCTCGGTGGAAAGTGAAGTGGGCGAAAGTCTGTATTCATGCACATACAGGCGGATGAAAAAATCCGCCAGCAACAGGGCGTCTTCGCCCCGCTCGCGCAAGGAAGGCAGGCGCAGGGGTATGACATTCAGGCGGAAAAAAAGATCCTGGCGAAATTTTCCCTCTTTCACCCAGGCTTCCAGATCGCGATTGGTGGTGGCCAGCACGCGCACATCCACGCTGACCGTTTCCATGCCTCCCACCCGGTCAATCTGGCTTTCTTGCAGGGCGCGCAACAATTTGGCTTGCAGCGACAAGTCCATTTCAGAAATTTCATCCAGCAGCAAGGTGCCACCGCTGGCCAATTCGAACTTGCCCAGCTTGCGGGCTATGGCCCCGGTAAAGGCGCCTTTTTCATGCCCGAAAAGCTCGCTTTCCAAAAGATGCTCCGGCAGGGCCGCGCAGTTTACGGCAATGAAAGGTCCTGTAGCGCGGTCGCTTTGGGCGTGCAGGTGGCGGGCGAACATCTCCTTGCCCGTGCCGGAAGCGCCGGAAATAAGCACCGTGGCCTTGGAGCGGGCCACCTGTCCGGCCAGAGACAAAACCCGGCGTAAAGAGGGATGGGTGCCGATGATGGGCGTGCTGCCCGCATCGGGTTTGCGTCCGCCCAAAGAGGAATGGGGCGGGACGGGGGCGCTTTCTTTACGCGCAGGCAGCAGGGCGGATATTTTTTCCGTCAGCAACGGTTCAAGCCAGTAGTCTTTGGCCCCCTGTTCCAGCACACGCCCGGCTTCGTCCGCTCCGCCCTTGTCCGCAAACACCACCACCGGAGGAAAGGAAGGGTCTTCCAACCCCACATTTAATAAATCC
>JAITGZ010000097.1 GCA_031280335.1 Deltaproteobacteria bacterium
AGGTTTCAGGTTTTTTCTGGATGCCCTGGGCGGGCGCGCGCGCATGGAGTGGCCCGGGACGGAGCCGAAAAACCGGCGCATTGAGGCGGTAAAAGTGGAGGGGCTTAAGGCGCAATGCCGTCTGGAAGGCTTTGAGCGGATGGTGCGTCTGGAAAGGATTGGGCGGGATGAATTACGGGTCACGGACGGGGATGAGGCGCTGGTTTTTGAGCGCGGCAAGTGACGGAGCGTTTTATGCTGGCTATTCTTGACTATGGGGCGGGAAACCA
This sequence comes from Deltaproteobacteria bacterium, assembly GCA_031280335.1. Classification (GTDB taxonomy): domain Bacteria; phylum Desulfobacterota; class Desulfovibrionia; order Desulfovibrionales; family Desulfovibrionaceae; genus WRHT01. The sequence goes on from JAITGZ010000097.1 coordinate 270, forward strand.
GACCAGTGTGCGGCGGGCCCTGGATTTTGTGGGTGTTCCTTCAGTGGTAACGGCGGACCCGGAAGAGATTTTTCGCTCCCAGGGGCTTATTTTTCCCGGTGTGGGCGCGGCGGGCCAAGCCATGCGGCATCTGCGCGCCACCGGGCTGGACCGTACCCTGGCGGATTGGGTCGCCCAAGGCAGGCCGCTTCTGGGTTTATGCCTGGGCTGCCAGATTCTTTTGGAACACAGTGAAGAGAACGATACGCCAACCTTGGGGCTTATTCCGGGACGGAGCAGGCGTTTCGACCCCGCCCTGCGCGAAGAGGACGGCGCGCCCATCGCCATCCCGCACATGGGCTGGAATGCCCTGCGGCGGCGGCGGCCCAGCCCGCTCTTTGCGGGCATAGCCCCGGAGGCGGAATTTTATTTTGTACACGGCTATTATGTGGAAGTAGCCCCGGAATATGAACTGGCCGTTACCTATTACGGACGGGAGTTCTGCTCCGTGCTTGGGCGCGACGGCCTGTGGGCAACGCAGTTTCATGTGGAAAAAAGCGGCCCTGCCGGACTCAGGCTGCTGGCAAACTTTTGCCGTTACTGCGGGGAGCGGGCTGATGCTGAGTAAGAGAATCATTCCCTGTCTGGATGTACGCGATGGGCGACTGACCAAAGGCATCAGGTTTGAAGGCAACGCGGATATAGGAGACCCGGTGGAAAGCGCCCGCCGTTACTATGAACAGGGCGCGGATGAGATCGTTTTTTATGACATCACCGCCTCACACGAAAAACGGGGCATTTTTCTGGAGGTGGTGGAAAAAGTGGCTTCGGCCATTGCCATCCCCTTCAGCGTGGGCGGGGGCATTGCCGGGGTAAAGGATATGCGGGCCGCGCTCATGGCCGGGGCGGAGAAGGTTTCGGTCAATTCGGCGGCAGTGCTGAACCCGTGTCTCATTGCCGAAGGAGCGGAGGCTTTCGGTTCCCAGGCCGTGGTTCTGGGCATGGATGTGCTGGCCGTGCCCGTGAGCGCGTCCGTCCCTTCCGGCTACGAGGTGGTAATCCATGGCGGGCGCAGGCGCATGGGGCTGGACGCCCTGGACTGGGCCAGACAAGCCGTGGAACTGGGCGCGGGCGAGATTTGCGTCAATTCCATTGACGCGGATGGCACCAGGGAAGGCTATGAACTCAAGCTCACCAGGTTGGTGGCCGAGGCTGTGCGCGTGCCGGTCATTGCCTCGGGCGGGGCCGGCGAACCGCGCCATCTGCTGGAGGCCCTGACCCAAGGCCGCGCTTCAGCCGCGCTCATCGCCTCCATCGTACACTACGGCGAGTATAGCATAGCGCAGCTTAAAGCCTATTTACAGGCGCAGGGCTGTAAAGTGCGTCCGGTGTCATAGCCGGAGTTTAATGCCGCCTGCCGGGCGAATCAGCCATAAAACCTGCGGCGTGTACGCGGGTAAAATAGTCCGCCCCGCCAAAAACGGCCAGCAGTATGGCCCTTGGCAGGCCGCGCAGGGTGAGCAGGTCGCCTTCGCGCAACAGAGTAAATTCCTGCCCGTCCACCGTGGCGTATGTTTCAGCTCCGCTTTCGCGCAGTTTGACCCTCAGGCGGCTGCCGCCGCGCAGAACCAGGGGAGGGAATCTGGCCTGAAAAGGACAGATGGCGGTTATGGAGTAGGCGTTAAGGGAGGGATGAAGCAAAGGCCCGCCGGAAGAGCTGGAATAGGCGGTGGAACCGGTGGGAGTGGAGACGACAAGGCCATCCGCACGCAAGTAAAGCGGGGCGGAACGGTCCACACCCAGCTCAAAGGCGGTCAGGCGGGCCAGCCCGCCCCGGGCTATGACCACATCGTTGGCCGCCGGACTGGAGAATATTTTGCGCCCCCCGCGCCGGACAGTCAGGTGCAGGGCCAGGCGTGTTTCTGTCTTCCAGCCGTGGGTCATGGCCAGGGTCAAGTTCTCCTGCCAGTTGGCCGCAGTCAGCTCAGGCAGAAAACCCACCCGCCCCGTATTGACCCCGGCCAGGGGCAGGTGGGACCCGGCCAGTTTGCGCGCCACGCTGATCATGGAGCCGTCCCCGCCCACGCTCAGCGCCAGATCCGCCTGAGGAGAGCCTGCGTCCCCCAGGTGAAAGGCATGTACGCCGCGCCCGGCCAGCCAGCTTTCCATCCGCTCGGCCAAGGCCAGGGAAGGGGGGTCGTTTTTTACGGCCAGAGCCAGAGAACGCAGATATGACATGGCTTGTTCCCCACCAACGGGCGGTTGCTTGAAAATGTTGAAAACCAATGGGTTTTGGGGCATCACTTCAAGATTAAATTGATAAAATGAACGTTAACCGGCTTTAACATAAAAATATGGATGGAACAATGCTATGGCGGGTGCTTCCATAAGGCCCCTGGCCCTGGTCTCCGATGCCGGGGGCAGGATATATGAAAGGCCGGATTTGCTGATGCTTTGCCGCCGGGGGCGGGAACTGGCCCTGCCCCGGCCGGACGAACTCATGCCCCTGCCTGAGGGAAGCGAGCTTTTTTTGCTGCCGGGCCGCCGCGCCCTGGGCCTTGACCCGGACAGCGGCCAGGTGGAGGCGGCGGAAGAATTGGCCGTAGCCGCTTTTGCCGCGCCGGCGCACACGCTTACGGCGCACCCGGCTTACCTGGGCGCGCCGGGCGCGCCCCTGCTGCCTCTCTTTGCCTATGGGGCGGCCGGTTACCACAAGGGGCGCATATATGTCTGCGCCCGAAAGGTGGATGACGACCCCCGGCAGGTCTTCAGCGGCATTTCCGCCCAAAAGCTGCGCCGCAGCGCCCTGGAAACGGCCGGGCGCTTTCCGGACAACCGGCTGGTACAGCAGCTTACGCGCACCTGCGCCCTGGTTTATGCCTGCCCGGCGGCGCGTAATTTCTGCCTGGGCCGCTACGAGGCGCCTCTGCCCGTATCCAGAAGCTGCAACGCCCGCTGCGCGGCCTGCATATCCCAGCGTGAAAAAGATTCCAAACTGTGCGCCACGCCGCAAAGTCGTCTGGAGTTCACCCCCTCTGCGCAGGAACTGCTGGAGGTCATGCGCCTGCACGAAGGGCGGGCCGAGCGGCCCATTTATTCCTTTGGCCAGGGCTGCGAGGGTGAGCCGCTGACCGAGAGCGATCTCATATGCGAAAGCGTGGCCCGTTTTCGCGCTGAAGGAGGCAGGGGCACGGTCAATCTGAACACCAACGCTTCCATGCCGGATAAAATAGCCCGCCTGCACGCCGCCGGGATTTCATCCATGCGGGTAAGCCTGAACAGCGCCCGCCCGGAGGCTTATGCCCTGTACCACCGCCCGGTGAACTTCAGTTTTGAAGAGGTGCTTCAAAGCATTGCGGAGGCCAAGGGGCGGGGTCTCTTTGTCTCGTTCAATCTACTCTTTTTTCCGGGCTTCAGCGATACGGAACTGGAAACAGAGGCCCTGCTGGAATTGGCGGAAAAAACAGGCGTGGACTGCATCCAGCTGCGCAACCTCAACATTGACCCGGAATATTACCTGGATTTGCTCAAGACAGTGGAAACCGGCCCGGCCCTTGGCTTTGCCGCCTTCAAAAAACGCCTGCTCCGCGCCTGTCCCGGGCTTAAGCTGGGTTACTTCAACCCCGTGGTTTAGGAGCAATCAGAGCATATTAAGGAAACGCTGATTTATTCTCTATACGTTTTTAGCCGCTTTGCGGCTGAAAAATGGTAAGGGGGTCTGGGGTGCCTTGCCATTATGCCAAGGGGCGGCAAGGACAAGGCTGCGCCTGGGCGAACATGCCCCTTTCTTATTCCCCCCAGCGGGGTTCGGGGCGGAGTCCCGAATTAATCAGTGTTTCCTTAACTTTGAGATTATACATTATCTTGATTCAAGGAGAGCGCGCAGGCTGCGGGCGTAGGGCGGGGTAAAGACGCCGCGCTCGGTGATGAGCCCGCTGATCAGTCCGGCCGGGGTGAGGTCGAAGGCGAAGTTATATACCGGGACGCCCTGGGGTACGATTCTGCTGCCGCCCGGGCAGGCGACCTCTTCAGGGGCGCGTTCCTCCAGGGGGATATCCGCCCCGCTGCGGCAGTGAAAATCGAAGCTGGAGGACGGCGCGGCCACATAGAAGGGTATTTTGAAGTGCCGGGCCAGCAGGGCCACGCCATAGGTGCCGATTTTGTTGGCCGTATCTCCGTTGGCGGCGATGCGGTCCGCCCCCACCACCACCTTTTGCACCAGCCCCCGGCTCATGAGCAGGGCGCAGGCGTTATCGCAGGCCACGCGCACCTCCACCCCGGCGGCGCGCAGTTCATAGGCGCGGAGCCGGGCCCCTTGAAAGAGCGGGCGGGTTTCGTCCGCGATAACGGTGATGCGCTTGCCCGACTGTACGGCGGCGTAAATCACTCCCAGGGCCGTACCGAAGCCGGAGGTGGCCAGGGCCCCGGCGTTGCAGTGGGTGAGTACTGTATCGCCGTTTTGCAGCAGGGCCGCGCCGTGTTCCCCCAGCGCATGGTTCCGGGCCAGGTCTTCCGCCTGGATGCTCCGGGCTTCTTCCTGCCATAGGGTGATGAGAGCGGGCAGGCCAAGACCGGGTTCTTGCAGCCACAGGTCGCGCATGCGTTCCACGGCCCAGCCCAGGTTCACCGCTGTGGGGCGGGCGGCGGCCAGGCGGCACAGGGCGGCGTTCAGCTTATCCCGCCAGTCCGGGGTAGGGGCCTCGGCCAGGTTCAGGGCGGCCAGCCAGCAGCCCCAGGCCGCGCTCACGCCTATGGCCGGAGCGCCGCGCACGGCCATGTCCTTAATGGCCGCAATGAGTTCATCCAGTGAAGAGCAGTTAAGGTATTCCTCCCGCTCCGGCAACAGGCGCTGATCCAGCAGGCGCAGCCGCTTTTGCTCCGGCTGCGGCGCTATGGGCGCAAGCATGGAACCTCCTTTTTCATCAGCCCGCCCGTACGCGCGCGGGTGCTTCCCCGCCCGGCGCAAGCCGTGGAGGAGTTGGAGGGGCGGTCCGGATTGTACCTGGAGGCGTACGCGGGTGAGAGAGGCAGGCATTGGCCGCGTCAGCCGGTGCCTGGCAGGGAGCCGTTGCCGGATTCATCTTTACGGAGCGCCTGCCTCATGTTTGAGGGCGCGTAACGCCGCCCATAAATCCTCCAGCCCGAACCTGGAGGCGGCGGCAGCCCCGGCGGCCACCAGCAGGGGGACGCGGCCGGGGAACATGGCCTGCCACTGCCTGCGCCGGTTTTCGCGCTCCTGCCGGGTGCATTTATCCGCCTTGGTCAGGAGCGGCAGCACCTCCAAACCCAACATGCGGGCAAAGGCCAACAGGTCCAAATCCGCCTTCTGGGGGTCGAGGCGGCAGTCCAAAAGCAGCACCAGGGCAAAGATATCCGCCCCGCTGCGCAGATAGGCGTTAATCAGCTCATCCCACTGCCGCCGCTCCTCCTTGCCGCGCCGGGCATAGCCGTAACCTGGAAGATCCGCCAGGTGGAAGCCTTCCGGATGCGCCCGGTAAAAATTGATGCTGCAAGTCTTGCCCGGGGTGGCGCTTACCTTGGCCAGACGCTTGCGCCCGGCCAGGGCGTTGATCAAAGAAGACTTGCCCACATTGGAGCGCCCGGCCAGGGCCGCCTGCGGCCCCGGCGGGATGGCGGCGGCGAGTTGTCCCCTGGTATAAACAGTGCTTTCAAGAATGAGTTCAGACATACGCCGCCCATGTTACCGCCTTTTGCTCCGGCTTGACAAGTCCGGGTTTCGGGTGATATTCCGGCGAATTAAATTTTTGGAGCCGGAGCTTCTAAACGGGCATATTTACCATGCACCGCCTTATCCTCGCCGCCCCTTGGCATAACGGCAAGGCACCCGGTGCCCCAGCCAAAGGCACCTTGTCATTTTTTCAGCTGCGCGGCGGCGCGTCATATTTAAAAGGAGACAGCATGTATTCCACCACTGATTTCAAAAAAGGGCTGCGCATAGAAATGGAAGGCACCCCTTTTGAGATTGTAGAGTTTCAGCATTTCAAGCCGGGCAAGGGCGGGGCCATGGTGCGCACCAAACTGCGCAACATCCTGACCGGCCGGATGCAGGATAACACCTTCCGCTCCGGCGAAAAAGTGGAACGTCCGGACATGGAAGTGCGGGAGATGCAGTTTTTATACCGCGACGGCACGGACCTGATCTTTATGGACCTGACTACCTACGAGCAGATGCCCATCAAGGCCGAAACCACCGGCGGCAAGGCCGGGTACCTCAAAGACAGCCAGATGGTGCAGGTACTCATGTACAACGGCGCGCCCATCGATCTTGAATTGCCCGTCTCCCTGGTCTTTGAGATCAAAGAAACCGAACCGGCCATAAAAGGCGACACCGTTTCCAACGTTACCAAGCCGGCCACCCTGGAAACAGGGCTGGTGGTGCAGGTGCCCATCTTTATCAATACCGGCGACAAAATAAAGGTGGATACCCGTAACGGGTCCTACCTGAACCGCGAATAACCGCTTGACGTGGGAGCAAACCCAAGGTTCGATCCCCCCGGAAGTCCCAAAAGCATCGTCTTGCCGAATCCGTTAAATCCTGTCGCACGGGCTTGCCAAGCCGGATAATCTATACTATTTTCAGAGAAATTACCTCTAGCAAGGCAGGTTTCTGTGGCGGCGAATGACGCGGAAAAAGTGATGTCCATGGTCTGGAGCAAGATCATCGGCGAAGTGCGCCGGATGCGGGAAGAAAAATACACCCTTGAGCGCATCGGCCTGACCTTGGGAGTATCCAAGCCCACAGTGCAGCGCTGGCTGGAAGGCGAAGCGGGGGGTGAAAAGACCGCGTTCATTGATATCATCCGCTATACCAACGCCCTAAAGTTGAACTTGGGCGGCATTATCGACGATACCGCCGCCTCGCCCGCCCCTTCTTTGTCCAAAAATACCAAAAACGGCGAGAATACGCTGCGGGCTGAAAATACCAGGCTCTCCGCCGATCTGTTGGAGGCGCAGCGCGAGCTGCTTCAGGCCAAATCCAAACTGATTGAGGCGCAGGATAAAATGCTGCAATTGGAAAAAGAAAAAGCGGAACTGTCCGCCAACGCCCGCCGGGGCGGTGCCGTCTCCTTCCCTGACCTGCCGCCCATTCACCTGCACAGAAGATAAAAAGATACAAACTTAATCTGGGGCTATCGCCCCAAGCCCCATCCGGGGGGAATAATTCCCCCCGGTCCCCCTGACTATTTTTCAGCCGCAAAGCGGCTAAAAACGTATGCGGGGTGCAGGGGGGCAAAAGTGTGTTCCAATGACAGGCTTGAAAAAGCGGATTACTGTCCGGCTTCAGGAGGGAAGGGTACCCTCCCCAATAATATCGCAGCTATTTGTATTTTCCGGCTATTTCCCGCTGCATGTCTCTTAGTTCGGCGGCTTCTTTGAGACTGAGGCGTTGGTCGTGCATTTTTTTGCCTCTGGCCAGGGCCAGTTCCATTTTGATGTGTCCCCGGCGGAGGTGCAGGTTTACCGGAATGATGGAGAGGCCTTTTTGTTCCACTTTGGCGGAGAGGCTGCGGATTTCGGCCGCGTGCAGCAGCAGTTTGCGTTCGCGATCCGGGTCTTGCGCGGCGTAGCCGGCGTTGGCGTAGGGGCTTATGCGCAGTCCCCGCGCGTAGGCTTCGCCCTGGCGGAAAAAGACATAGGCATCGTGGAAGCTTGCCAGCCCCGCCCGGATGCTCTTGACTTCCGGACCGGTCAGGATCAGGCCGGCCTCAACAAAATCCAGCAGTTCGTAGTAATGCCGCGCTTTTTTGTTTTGGGCCAGTTGGGTGGGGGCGTGTTTTTCAGCCATTGGCTCTCCCGGTGATACCGTTGAAAGGGAGTGTCTCCGTGCCCATCCGGCGGTTAATGTATTCTTCCGCCAAGGTTTTGGTTTGGGCGGCGGAGGATTTTTCGCAGGCCAGGCGCAGCAGGGCGCGTGTTTCTCCTGCATCCATGTGCCGGATTATGCGTTTGATTGCGGGGATAAAGCGCGGGGCGACGGAAAGCTCATGCGCGCCCATGCCCAGCAAAAAGGGCAGGCTGAGGGGGTCGGAGGCCATTTCGCCGCATACGCAGATGCGTATGCCGGCCTGGATTGCGGCTTCGGCCGCCAGACGCGCGGCTTGCAGCACCGCCGGATGCAAAGCTTGATATAAATGGGAGACGTATTTGTTGCCCCGGTCCACCCCCAGGACGTACTGAATCAGGTCATTGGTGCCCAGGCTGAAAAAATCCGCTTCCCGGGCCAGGGCTGGAGCCATGAGTACGGCCGAGGGCAGTTCAATCATCGCGCCCACTTCCAGCGTTTCCGCCTGGGGGATGCGCTGCCGGGCTAGGTCCAGGCGCGTTTCTTCCAAAATATTTTTGGCCAGGCGGAATTCTTCCGGGTCGGAGACCAGGGGGAACATTACCGCCGCCCGGCCCAAAGCCCCGGCCCGTAAAATGGCGCGCAGCTGACGGCGGAAGATATCTTGGTAGCGCAAGGAGTGGCGGATGGAGCGCAGACCCAGGGCCGGGTTGTCTTCTTCCAGCCCGGCGTGTTCCCCGGTGCGTTTATCCGCGCCCAGGTCCAGGGTGCGCAGCACCACCCGGTGCGGTGCCATGCCGGACACGGCTTTGGCGTAATCCGCGTACAGGGCTTCTTCTTCCGGCATACTGCGGGCAAGGTAGGCCCATTCGGTACGGTACAGACCCACCCCTTCTCCGCCCCAGGCTTTTACCCGTTCCACGTCATCCGCGCTTTCTATGTTGCCATAGACGAGGATCGGCGCGCCGTCTTTCGTGTGCGCGGGCAGGCGCGCCTCCGGGTCTGTGCCGGGGGCATGGGCCTGCGACCGTGCGCGCAGCTGCTCGTATTCTTTCAGCTCAGCCTCGTCGGGGTACACGATGATCCGTCCCTTGAGGGCGTCCACAACCACCGGGCAATCTTCTTCCACTGCTTCATCCAATCCGGTAACGCCCAGCACACAGGGTAAATGCAGACTGCGGGCCATGATGCCGATGTGTGAATTGAGGCCGCCCATTTCTGTAGCCAGGCCGAGAATATTTTGTGGTTCCAGGGCGAGTATGTCCGCCGGGGTAAGGTCATGGGCCAGAAGGACTTTTTGGCTGGAAGGGGCCGCCGGCGTCCCGCCCGCGCCGCGCAGCCGCGCGGCCACGCGCGAGCCCAGGGCCATAATCTCCTCCGAGCGTTCCCGCAGATAGGGCAGATTGATCTTTTGCAAGTCCTCGGCCGCAAGGCGTACGGCTTTTTCCCAGGCATCCTCGGCGCGCAGGCTCTCCCGGCGGATTAGAGCGCAGGCCGACTCCCACAGCCTGGGATCGCGGCAGAACATAATGTATATTTCCAGCAGCTCGGCCTGCTCCGGCAAAGATGCCTCCATTGGGGCGAAACGCAGCCGCTGTTCCGCCGCTTCAAACTCCGCGCGCTGTTCCGCCAGGGCTATTTCCAAACGTTTTTCTTCCCTGGGGTAATCCACGGGCCGCTTTGGCTCCGGGGAGGAGAGAGGGGGCGCGTCAATCCCGGTTTTAAGGCGGGCCGTACGGTTGAGCCAAAAGGTTCGTCCCACGGCAATGCCGGCGGAAACAGCTATACCCTCAAGCGCACGACGGGGCTGAAGGGTTTTTGCTCCGGGCGTCCGCAGGGCTTGCGGGCGGTCTTGTTCTGAAGGCTTCATCCGCTGGTTCCTTGTGATTCTTCAACCATCGCCTGACCAGAGCAATGTCGCTTTGAAATTGCTCTGGCGGTTGAAAAAAACTTATGGGGGGTTTGTGGGGCCATCGGCCCCACAAATGGGGTTTGGGGCGATAGCCCCAATACATAATTCAAAGTCAATATGTTCTTATATTCTAAGGGACATCGGCCTTGAAACCGGAGGCGAAAAGGCGTGATATGGCATCACCCGCCTCATGCGCGTCCGCGCCTCGGCAGGTGAGCATAAGTTCCGTCCGGCTGCCGGCGGCCAGGTTTAATATATCCAAAATGCTCTTGGCATCGGCGCTGCGATCTCCCGCATTAAGGCGCACTTCAGCCGTAAAACCCTGGGAGGTTCTGGCCAGGCTCGCCGCAGGGCGGGCGTGCAGCCCCCAGTCCCCCAGCACTGTAACCGTGCCGGTGAAAACTTGCGTCTCTTCAGGTAAATCCCCCACGTCAATGTACTCGTCAGCCGTATATCTTTGCCGGCTTGTTCCGTTTTTTGCACGCCAGTCTGCGGCCAATTTTTGCTCAACGCTAAATCATATCCGCAAGCGCGCCCTGTGTCCAGTATATTTTCAAAAAACAGCCTCTCCCCGGCGGTGAATTTTCTTTACTTGTTTTGGGCCGGAGTAGGTGGTAGTTTATTGGCCTGCCTGCCGAAGCGATATGTCGCGCCCATTATCAGGCCCGCCCTGCAGACTGCCGGATGGGGGATTGCCGGAGGCAGTCTTTATATTATCGCCGAGCAACGTGTACGCTGGAACAAGAAATCGAACAAAACCTGATCAAAAAACTGACTGATCTCAAATATATTTACCGTGAGGATATACGGGATCGCTTTTCGCTGGAAAAAAATTTTCGTGAGAAATTCGAGGAACTCAACCGAGTTCATTAAACGACGCCATGGAATATTACGAGTTATTTAAAGAGGTTCGAGCGGAACGACAAACCGCAGGCAGTAATTTTCAGCCGCTGAACATCGCCCTGAACAAGGGAAAAGCCTTGAACGAAGGGGATATCCGCCAGGGGTATGAGCGCTTCAAGGCTGAAAAAAACGCACGGGAGCTGGCCGGAATTGCCGTAAAGCATGGGCTGGAAAGCGCCGCCCTGCAAGATTTTGTGGTTCACACCATGTGGCGCATGATTTTTGACGGAGAAGAACTTGATGATCTGCTGCCCCCCCTTGGAACTTGGCTGGAAAGCCCGTACGCAGAAAGAATCGGCCCTGATGGAAGACTTGATTCCGCTACTGCGTAAACGCGCCCAAGGGCGCGATATTTCAGGGTTGGCCGCGTATGAACAATAACGCCGTCTCCGTCCGCCCCGAACTGCTGACCTGGGCGCGGGAACGCGCCGGGCTGGAAATTTTCGCTCTGGCTCCACGCTTCCCAAAACTTGCCGCATGGGAGGCCGGAGAATCCCAACCAACGCTCAAGCAACTGGAAGCCTTCGCCCATGCGGTGCATGTCCCCATCGGGTATTTATTTTTGCCCGAACCTGTGCAGGAAACTTTGCCAGTTGCCGATTTTCGTACGGTAGCCGGGCACGCCGCGCTGCGCCCAAGCCCCGATCTGCTGGATGCGCTTTACCTGTGCCAGCAGCGGCAGGACTGGTACCGCGACCATGCGCGCATGAACGCATTCTCTCCGCGGAATTTTATAGGCAGTGCCAATACCGCAAACGACTCCGTGACCGTGGCGGAATCCATGCGCCGCGCTTTGGACATCTCGTTGACGGACCGCCTACAACTGCCTTCCTGGGAAGAAGCCTTGCGGCAACTCATAGCCAAGGCGGAAGAGGCGGGCATAATGGTTATGGTCAGCTCCATTGTGGGCAGCGACAGTCACCGCGCATTGCGAGTGGAGGAGTTTCGCGGTTTTG
>JAITGZ010000172.1 GCA_031280335.1 Deltaproteobacteria bacterium
CGGGGAGCAGGGCGAAGAGCAGGCCGAACAGAAAATCCGGCTTGAAGAGGCGCCAAGGCCGCCCGGACCACAGGCAGAAAAGCGCGGCGCTTAACAGGGGGAGGTACAGGCCGAGCCAGCCTTTGGTCATTATGGCCAAGGCCGTGCAGGCGAAGGCCAGACCAAGGCGCAGCGGGGCGCGCCGGCGGATCAACCCCTGATAGAGCAAGGTCTGGCTCAGGATGACCAGAGCGGCAAAGAGCAGATCCGGGTTGGCATAATGAAAAAAGGAACCAAAGGCGCTTAAAAGGACGCAGCCGGCGGCAAAACTCCCCCGCCGGTCCAGGCGGGCCGCTCCGGAGGCCAGGGCGAAAACGGCCCAGAGCATGAGCAGGCCGGACAAAGCTGTGCCTGTGAAAAGCAGGGGGGCTATATCCTCGCCGACATACAGACCGACCAAAGCCAGGCCTTTGTGCAGGGCGGCCATTAGCCAGAAGTAAAGCGGGGGTATTTGTTGGTAAGGCTCACCGTTAAGGTAAAGCTCAAACCATTCTCCTCGCAGCAGACCGCGCAGAATATCCGCTTGGCGGAGTTCATCCGGGAACCAAAGGGCGCGCGTTCCGGGCAGACCTGGCAACACCTGGGCCAGAAGGATCAGGCTTAGGATCAACAGGCCGCCCAGGGCCAGCAGGTCATAAAGGCGTGAGAGAAAAGTAGGTTCAGCCAGAGGGGGTGAAGCCAGGCGCGTTTTGCCGGACGCATGTACCGGGGCGGTATTTTCGGTCTCGCGGATACGCGCGGCGGAGTCGTGCGCCGCTGCAGACGGATTCGCCCCGTGAGGTTCTTCCGGCGCGGACGCGTATTCAGCCGGGCTGTTTACCATCTGGAAAGGTTCAGCCGTCAAGTCGGATTCATTGCGTTCAGCCATGCCTCCTGCACCTCCTGCCTGCCTGATTGATTTCAATGCTGGCCTAAAAAATCTGAATGGGTTAATATTTGCCTTGCGGTTATTTTTATACCGTCATGACTTTTAAAGCGCAAGGATGTTTATGAGTTGTATAGGTTCATTGCGTGGCCGCTGGGCCGCGCCGTTGGGCTACCGCGAGGTGCTGCGCATAGGTCTCCCCTTGTTGGCCGGCATGATTTCCACCACCATAATGCAGTTTACGGACCGGCTTTTTTTGAGTCATTATTCCCTTGAGGCCATCGCGGCCTCCGCCCCGGCGGTCATGGCTTCTTTGACCCTGCAGATGACCTTTCACGGAATTTGCAGCTATTCTTCGGTGCTGGCGGCGCAGTACATCGGGGCCAGGGCCTTGAACCGGGTGGGACCGGCCGTATGGCAGGGGGTATGGTGCGCCCTGTTTTGTTCTCTGCTGCTGCTGGGGGCCTGTTTTATGGCCGAACCCCTTTTTGATTTTGTGGGGCACGAGGAAGATGTGCGCATATTGGAAGTGCGTTATTTCATTACCCTTACCAGCGGGGCCTCCCTGGCCTTGCTGGGCGCGGCGCTTTCTTCCTATTTTTTCGGACGCGGCCTGACCAAGCCGGTAATGTGGGCCAACATGGCCGCGGCTTTGGTGAACATTGCGCTGGATTACATGCTCATATTCGGCGAATTCGGCGCGCCGGAACTGGGCATACTGGGCGCGGGCCTGGCCACGGCGGCGGGCTGGCTGACCACCCTGATTATCCTGGCGGTTTTAATTTTCAGACGCGAAAACGATGCCGTTTACCATGTACTGCGCGGCTGGCGTCCTGAGCGTGATCTTTTTCTTCGTCTGGTGCGTTTCGGGCTGCCGGGAGGAATGCAATTTTTTGTGGAGTTCACAGGCATGACCTGGTTCATGTTTGAACTGGGCAGTCTGGGCAAGATACCCATGGCGGCCAGCAATATTGTTTTTGCCATCAATAATTTTACCTTCATGCCCATGCTCGGCCTGAGCATGGCCGCCGCTACCATGGTGGGGCAGGCCATGGGCCGGCAGTGTCCCCTGGAGGCGGAAACCGCCGCCCTGCATGCCCTGCACCTGGCCTTTTTTTATATGTTCTGTACAGCGGCCTTGATTGTTTTTTTTGCCGGGGACCTGATGGATGTTTTCAGGAGGGCATCAAGCCAGGCTGCGGAAGGGGACTTTGATAAAGTGCGCGCCACAGGCATCGTGCTGCTTTATTATGTGGCTTTGTATTCCCTGGTGGACGCCGCCAACCTGATTTTTTTCGGCGCGCTGCGCGGGGCGGGTGATACGGTGATGATGATGAAAATCATCGTGGTCTGCGTGTTTTTGTTTCTGTTTGTCCCCTTCTCCATTTTACACATGGGGGGATGGATATCCCTGCACCGGCTCTGGCTTGTCTTTACGGCCTATGTTTTTATTCTGGCCGCGTGTGTAACGTTGCGCTTTCGCAGTCGTAAATGGCATAAAATAAAAGTTATAGAGGCAGTGAGAGTAGTGAATTAACTTTGAGATTATTATATTGGAGCTGCCGCCCCAAGCCCCGCCTGTGGAGCTGGTGGCCCCCCAGACTCCCCCCTTTCATTTTGCATCCGCTTTGCGTATGCAAAAATTGTTATGGGCAAGGCACTTTCCATATATCCCAGGGGGGCTCGACCTCCACGTTTATCCCCATGAAGCGGATTTGGTGGTGGTGCAGGTAGAGTCCGGCTGCGCCGCCGCATGGTGTTGCCTCCGCGCCGCCATAGAGAGAATCTCCCACAAGGGGGTAGCCTGCTGCGGCCAGATGCGCGCGTATCTGGTGCCTGGCCCCGCGCTTTATACACACCTGGAGCAGGCTGATTGGGCCGTGTTCCAGGCCGGGGATGTCTCCTCCGGCAAAACTGCGCAGATTTGAGACCAGGGTATGCCGGGCGCGGTCAGCTTCTTTTATGGGCAAAGGCAGGGTCTTGCGCCGTTTGCGCGTATCCAGGGCCTGATCCAGAAGCATGTATTCCGGAGGCAGGCCATGCGCCAGGGCATAATAGTTTTTATCCACCTCCCCGGTTCGTTCCAGGCGGCGGAAATCCAGCAGAGCTTGGGGAGAAAAAGCTCCCACAAGCAAGCCTGAGGTGGGCGCGTCCAGGCGGTTGCACAGCAGCGGGGGCGTGCGCCCGCAGGCGGCGGGGAGAGCTGCGCTCATCTCCTCCCAATGCGCGGCGATGCAGGATTCGGCGCTGGGGGAGTTGCTTGCGGCTATATGGGCGCTGGCCAGTCCGGCGGGCTTGAAAAAAGCGCAATAGGAGGTGTTGGCCCATAAAAGCAGCGGCTGCGGGACATATTGCGCCTCCATCGGACCGTCTTGAGATATGAAAAGTACGGTTTGTCCGGCTTTGAGACGCATGCCGGGGGAGGCCGTCCGCCCTTCCACACGGATATTCCCCTGGTTGCAGAGACGCCGTCTGGCGCGTAGGCCCAGGTGCGGAAAAAGCGCTGCCAGGGCTGCATCCAGACGCAGTCCTTGCTCTCTGGGGCCGGCGGTGAAGCGCTTTGTGGATGGAATGTCGATGGCGCTTTTTATTTCCATGGTTGAAATATGTCCTTGCCTCTTTACATGTGGGGTTTTGCCGGGTAGATTTTCGCAGTAATTTTGCGGAAGTCAAAATATTCCTGGAGCATTTTGACTTTGAGATTATATATGTCTCTTTACACCATTCGGGGGCACGGAATCCCTTAGCCGGTTTTTCAGCCGCGTAGTGATCTAAAAACATGAATGGGGTTGCAAAGGTGCCTTGTTGCTATGTCAAAGGGACGACAGAGATAAAGCGGCGCATGGGCGAACATGCCCATTTTGCCCTTTTGGCGGGGAGCTGGGGGAGGGTAGTCCCCAGCGGTGAACGGGCTGTACACGGTCAAAAGGATGAGGCTCATGCCTGAATCGGGTAAGGGGTTCATGGAAGATTGCGGGGCGGTGGTACTGGCTGCGGGCAAGGGCGTACGTATGCGTTCCCCCCTGCCGAAGGTACTGCACGAGCTTTTGGGTGAACCCATGTTGGGGCTGGTGCTGGCCGCCTTGGTGCCGCTTTTTGGCCGGCGCGTCTGGAGCGTAATCGGGCACGGGGCGGATATGGTGCGCGCCTGTCTGGCCGATGCTCCAGGATATTTTGTGCTGCAAAAGGAGCAGCTCGGCACGGGACATGCTTTGCAGACGGTCTGGCCGGAGCTGGAAAAGGCTGAGCTGCGCCATGTGCTGGTGGTCAACGGTGATACGCCCCTGCTGGAGCCGGAGATGGTCAGAGATTTTATGGAACAGAGCCTGCTCCAGGAGGCGGATTTGGCTTTTCTCACCCTTACGCTGAAGGATCCTGGTTCTTTTGGCCGGGTGGTGCGCGTGAATGGACGGGTAAAGGCCATTATTGAAGCCAAGGATTATGACCCGGCGGAACACGGCCCGGAAAGCGGTGAAATAAACGCGGGTCTTTATTTTATGCGCTTGCGGGCAGTAGAACCTTTGTTGGGGCATTTGGGCGACAACAACAAAAGCCGGGAATACTATATCACAGATCTGGTTCACTTGGCGGCGGCGGCGGGTCTGCGGGTTCTGGGCCTGAACCGGGGTGAGGGACAGGGCCTTTTGGGGGTTAATGACCCCTGGGAACTGGCGGAGGCGGAAGAAAGGCTGCGTGCGCGCCTGGTGCTGGCCAAGCAGCGCGAGGGCGCGTTGATTCGCAACCCTGGGGCGGTACGCCTGGGCCCTTGGGCGGAGATTGCGCCCGGAGCGGAAATAACCGGCCCCTGTGAAATTTATGGCCGCAGCAGGGTGGAAGCCGGGGCGGGGGTTGAATCCCACTGCTGGATTAAAAACTCCGTTGTGGCGGAGGGCGCACGCGTGCGTTCCTTCTGTCATCTGGAAGGAGCGCGGGTGGGTCCGCGTTGCGTGGTGGGTCCTTTTGCCCGTCTGCGTCCCGGAGCGGTGCTGGAGGAAGAAGCCCATGCGGGCAATTTTGTGGAGATGAAAAAAGCCCGCCTGGGCAGAGGGGCCAAGGCCAATCATTTGACCTACCTGGGAGATGCCGAGGTGGGGGCTGGGGCTAACATAGGCGCTGGAACCATTACCTGTAATTATGACGGCGCGGCCAAGCACAAGACCAGCATTGGCGAGGGGGCGTTTATTGGTTCCAATACCGCCCTGGTAGCGCCCGTGTCGGTGGGAGACAGGGCGCTTGTGGGGGCCGGTTCGGTCATTACCGGCGATGTGCCGGAAGATGCCTTGGCTGTGGCGCGCGGCAGACAAAAGAATATGCCCAAGCGGTGTAAAAAATGATCTTTTCAGGACTGTCTTAAAAAAATAATTATGGCGGGTGGAGGGAATCAACCGCTTGCCTTAGTTTGACTTTTGGGGTAATGTATCTATGGAAGTACTTGATGCCCTTGAACGGAAAGTTGCTGAACTGCTTAGAGAAATGGCGGCACTTCGGGCGCGTAATCTGGAGTTGGAAGGTTTGAGCGGGGCGCGGGCGGCAGAAGAAGGTGCCGCCGCTAGACGTGTTGCTGAACTGACCAGGACACTTGAGGAAGAGAAGCGGCTTAGAGAAGCGGCTTTGGAACGTATTGACGCTTTGGCGCATCGCCTTGAGGAAGGCGAAATTGCTGGATAGACATGCAAACTTATTCTTTGGACGTGCTGGGGCTGGATATTTCCTTCAAAGCCGATGCTGATCCGGAGAGGCTTGAGCAAGCTAGGCTGATGCTGGAAACAAGGTTTGCCGTTCTTAAACAGCATGGAAGGCATCTTACCAAAGACAGACTCCTGACTTTTTTGGCTTTGGCCCTGGCCGATGATTTGATAGAAGCGCAGGGCGATCTGGATAAAACAGAAAAAAAAGTCCGGAGGATTATGGCGCAAATAGATAACAACGTGATGTAGGTCATGTTACAATTGCTTTACCCCTGGAGTGTTTGTGTTTACGGCTCGCTGCGGCCTCACAAGCACAATAATTGGAGATGAAGTCGATTACTGGTGTGTATGCCTCAAGTCAGGCGAACCTGAAGGTAATGCGGATTCTCCGCCGTGGGATGCAGGTCCTGCGGAGAGACCATGGAACACGGCACTCCGGGGCTGAAAGCAAGTTCTAAAGTTACCGGCGCTCTGTTTTTAAGATGCCTTTCTTATCCGTGTACAGCGGAGAAGGAAGGCATTTTTTTATGGTTTGAACGCCGCCGCGAGGGCGTGTCTGTGGCAAGTGTGATATATTTTAAAAATTAATTTTTACCGCACTAATCCGCCTGGGCCCGGCAAGGTCGTTACATGGACGGTTTTATCGCGATCTGCAGAGGTGATCATGATATATATGCTTTATTTGGCCCCGGCCCTGCTTGTGGGCATACTGGCCGGATTTTTCGCGCATCGTCTATGGGGGTCGAAACAACTGAAAAATGCCCGCGAACTCTCCCAGCGTATTTTGGACGAGGCGCGTAAAGAGGCTTCCGCCCAAAAAAAAGAAATTGTCATGCAGGGACGGGATGAGGTGCAGGAGTATCAGCGCCGGGTCGAGCAAGAATTGAAAGAGCAGGATCGCGAACTGAAAGAGAAAGATCGCCGGTTGCAGGACTTTAGTGAAAAATTGGATGAACGCGCACAGAAAAATGCGGATAAGGAACATGAGATTTTGGCGGTGGAAAAAGATTTGACCAAACGGGAGCGCAGACTGGAAGAAATGGACGAACTGCTCAAGGCCAAGTTGCAGGAACAGGAGTTCAAATTGCAGGAAATATCCGGTCTGACCGCAGAAGAAGCGCAGAGGCTGCTTCTGGCGGAAATTGAAGACAAAACCAGGCATGAGGCCGCCAAAATGATGCGCCTCATTGAGATTGAAGCCAAGGAAAGCGCGGATCGCAAGGCCAAAGAGATTATCGCCACCGCCGTACAACGCTACGCCGGAGATTATGTGGGTGAGCAGACCGTCACCACGGTTACCCTGCCGAGCGAGGAGATGAAGGGGCGCATCATCGGGCGCGAGGGGCGTAACATACGCACTCTGGAGGCGGCCACCGGAGTGGATTTGATCATTGACGACACGCCGGAGACCGTGATTCTTTCCGCCTACAACCCCATGCGCCGTCAGATCGCCAAGCTTTCCCTGGAGCGTCTCATCCAGGATGGGCGCATCCACCCGGCCCGCATTGAGGATATCGTCAAAAAAGTGGAACAGGAACTGGAGACGCAAATCAAAGAAGTGGGGGAACAAGCCACCTTTGACGCGGGCGTACACGGCATCCACCCGGATATAGTGCGTCTGCTGGGTCAGCTTAAGTACCGGACGAGCTTTTCTCAGAATGTGCTTCAGCACTCCCTGGAAGTAGCCTCCCTTTGCGGCATGATGGCCGCTGAACTGGGGCAGGATGTTAAAAGGGCCAAACGGGCCGGTCTGCTGCATGATTTGGGTAAGGCTGTGGATCATGAGGTGGAGGGCCCTCATGCCGTCATCGGCGCGGATATCGCCAAAAAATACGGTGAGAGCAAGGAAATTATTCACGCCATTTCCGCGCATCATGAAGATACCCCGCCCAAGTCCATTCTGGCGGTGCTGGTGCAGGCAGCGGACAGCCTTTCTGGGGCCAGACCGGGGGCGCGCAAGGAATTGCTGGAAAATTACGTCAAGCGTTTGGAAGATCTGGAAAACATCGCCGACAGCTTTGACGGCGTGTCCAAGGCCTATGCTGTTCAGGCTGGACGTGAGGTACGGGTTATGGTCAATGCGGAAGCGGTGGACGATGACAGCACCTATTTGCTGTGTAAGGATATAACGGACAAAATTGAACGCAATCTGACTTATCCTGGTCAGATTCGTGTGACTGTAATCCGCGAGCGCCGCGCTGTGGGTTATGCCAAATAAAGTGTCGGAGCGGCGTCCGGCCTACGGCATGTAAACCGGTTGTTGTTTTTTGTTCCTGTCTGTACAGGTATGTTTTTATAAACGCCGCCTGCATGCGGGGTGTCATTGAAAATACGTTTGCCCATTGCCGTGTAGATGCCGGTATATTGGATTATGCCGGTAGTTAAGCGCGCTGATTAAGAGTAAAATTTTGTAATTATGCACGTGTTTGGGGTTCAGGGATATTTACTTGTCAGAGCGTTTTAACGCTTAGACGCTCTGATCGGCGCTAATGGCAAAGGTAAATTTATCTCACGCCGCTCCTGCGGGCGGCGCGACGATCCTCCGCCCGCAGGACAATTTCACTTTGAAATTGCTCCAAGCATTCGCTCCACGGCAAAAATTAATTTGGACAGTGCGATAATTTTTCTTTTATTTTTTTTTGAATTGAATTATGCAGTCTCCATGTGTCAATAACCAGGCATGATATATTACCATACAGGAGGACTTCATGCAGGATTATTTAAAGGAAGCTCTGGATATTGTTAAAGCCCAGGCTGGTGTGCGGACCATGACGGAAGACGAACTGGCCTCCATGCTGCAGAAGCTTACCAGAGATATACGTAGCATTGGCGACAGTTTGCCGTTGGAAGGCTTTGAAGGTATGAGCGCGGAAACCTCAACTGGCTCCGGAGTGGATGCGAGCAAGGCCGTGCGCGAAAAAAGCATCATCTGCGCCGAATGCGGCCGTTCATTCAAGCTTTTGTCCAGAAAACATCTGGCATCGCACGGTTTGACCCCTGAAGAATACAGGGAGAAGTACGGCTATAAAAAAGGTGCCTCTCTGGCTTGTAAATCTCTGCAGCGCGAGCGCCGCAAAAAGATGCGCGAAATGAAGTTGTGGGAGAGAAGGGCTCGTCCTGCTGCCAAGGCCAAAAAGCAGACCGCCAAAGCCGCTTCTTGATTTGGCGATACGCTTTGGCCTGTCCGCACTAGCCGTTCAGGTCGGAGGGCAGCGGCTCTGCTTGAGCAAGCGCAAAAACCAGCCCCACAATCCACCGTTGATGGATTGTGGGGCTAGTTGTTTTTAAAGCAGTTTTAGAGCAGTTC
>JAITGZ010000192.1 GCA_031280335.1 Deltaproteobacteria bacterium
GTCCTCTTTGTAGATTGAGTCTTAAGTAACTAAAATCTATCAAAAAATAAGAGGATCCGCCATTCTTTTATGCAATATCCGGGCTAACCTTCGCTTAGTTCGGGAGAAGCGATGGTTCAATGCGGCACGGCCTTCAAAGCTCCTTGCGCCGGGGGTAGAAGGTTTTGGGGGCTCTGGCCGGCGCGCGCGCCGGTTTTTTTTTCTTTTTTGCTTTGTTGGGTTCCAGTAGTTCGAAGCCCAGGATCCCGCAGAGCAGGGCCGCAAGCGGGGGCAAGAGATAAAGTATGAGCGGCGGTGTGAAATCAGGCGCTATTTCCCAATAAGGAGGCCTCTCCCGCAAAGAAAAAAGCATGGCCATGTCTGCGGGCAGCCGCCGTGCCCCAGGCAGGGAAAAGCTCCGCAGCAGGAGATAGCCGCTGAAAAGCAGCCCCAAAAGGGCGTAAAAAGAACTCAGGCCGATGCGCCGCCGCCCCAGCGCAGGCCACAGCATCAGCCAGAAGAGCAGAAAGATCGTCCCGGCGCGGCTCATGAAGATAAAGTCGCGTACAGCCCGCAGAGAGGCGGGGCGATCCAGACGGAAAAGCAGCAGGTCGAAAAAAGCGTCCGCCAGAAACAGAACAAAGGCTAAATTTACCAGAATAAGCAGTCCCACAGCCACGGCATGGGGGCGGCCCGTCAGCCGGTTCAGGTCGCGGCGGACGGTAAAGGCGGCCAGAAGCAGGCCGCCCAAAAACATGCCGCAGGCAGCCAAGGGTACCAGCCAGAGAAGGGCTTGACTCAAAGGGAATAAAGAATAGGCGCACAAGGTGAGCAGATAAAGCAGCTGGCCGTGCAGGGCGCAAACCCCCAAACGCACGCTGCACACGGCCGCCATGACAGAAACAAGCGTGGGCGTGAGACCGAAAACAGCCAGCAGCATAACGCCGCCCCCCCCTGTATTTTAGGGCGTACTGCCTGATACTATCCCGGCAATACCCTGCGCCCGCCCACGAAGCGATCGCTCCAGTAATTGGTGTTTATGCTTTCTTCACGCACCTTTGAGCCGGGTTTGGGACTGTGAATGAATTTGCCGTTGCCGGAATATATGCCGGTGTGGTAGTCGCCGTTGACGCGAAAGGCCACGATATCTCCCGGGCGCAGCGCGCCGGCGTTCACCCGGTCGCCGAACAGGGCCTGGGATTTGGCTACGCGCGGCACCGATACCCCGTGCTGCTGATAAACCCAATAAATCAGCCCGGAACAGTCAAAACCGCGCTGCGGAGTGGTGCCCCCCGATCGGTAGGGTACGCCGGTCTGGCTTCTGGCCACGCGCACCACGGATGTACCCCCGCCCTGCACAGGCGCTTTGCTCCCGGAAGGCCAGGCCACGGCCTGATCCGCCTTGTTCCCCGCCGGCAGGGATGTTCCGGAGGAGAAAGAGCGCGAAGTCAGGGCGGATGCGGCCGCATTCCGGTCAAATCTATAAGGGGCGCGCGGAGCCGCATTGTGTTCGCCGATATAAACGCCGCTGCCCACCTGCAGGCCGCAGGCCCCCAAAAGCACCAGAAGCGGCAGGATGGTGGTCCACATCACGCTTTGGCCGTAAATGTGCCTTACCCGGCAGTTTGTTAATTTTTTGAATATGAAATAAGACATGGCCTCATGTCCGTATTTTTTTCTCATAATGCAAAAACCTGCCGTTTTTGTAAATATCAATGTGCCGCTACCCCGCATATCGGCCGAACAGCCGCTGACTTAACCCATATTTGCGGTAACGCCGCCGCCGGATCGGGGCCGCCGTGCCGCGCCCCGCGTCCCTCGCCCCGCCTGAAGGGCGGGGTTGATGACGGAATTTTTTTAGGAGTATGTATTTTTATTGGGGCGATCACCCCAAACCCCATCCGGGGGGAATGAGAAAGGGGCATGTTTGCCCAGACGCGGCCTGATCCTTAAAAAATTTAGCATCCAAGTTTTTGTATGCGGGTAGGTGTTCCCTCCCCAAGAAGCTTATTCTTGGGGGGGCTCTCTCCAAGGGCAAGACCGGCGCTGCCGTATGCGCGTCCATTCTTTGCGGGCGAGTTCCGTACGGATGAATTCCGGATCAATCAGTTCGGGCTTGAAACGGAAGCCTTCTTTGCCTTGCTCCAGAACGCCCAGGCGTGTCATATGGCTTAAAAGCAGGGTGGTGGTTACGCGGGTGGCGCTGGTGAGCATACCCAGACGCTCGTGGGAGAGTTTGAGGGGCAAAAAAACGCGCCCTGACGCATCCGGCCGGGCGTTCATGCACCGGCTGCAGCCCCGCAGAAAAACAGCCAGGCGCTGCGGCAGGTTCATGTTCAACTGGTGCAGGATGTTGGAGTACAGGGAATTCGTGGCAATGAGTACGTATTCCAGTATGTCCACATAAGTGCGCATATCGGCCTTTATTTTTTTGAGAAAAAACGTATAGGGCGTGGTGTGGGCCTTGACGGGGTCCAAACAAAAGACGCTGATCGGGGCGCTGCTGCGGCTGAAGCCTGGGGGAAAGCCGCAAAAGCCCCCTGGGGGCAGTATGCCGCAGATACGGCTTATGCCCTGGGGGTTGGTGTGGATGTAAGCGCAGTGGCCGCTATGGATAAAATGTATGGGCGGCGCGGTTTCGCCTGCCTGTATGAGCAGGTCTCCGGCGCGGCGCTCGCGCATGGAGCTGTGATGTTGAAACAGCGGGTGAACAATTGCCGGAGCTGTGGGCAGGGTGAGTTCGAACGGATAATAGTCCATGCGGCATCCTCATTTTTAGAGCCTGCCGCGTCCGGCGGGGCCTTACCCGGCCCCGCCGGCGCGATTTATGGCGGCCGGGGCTATTTATACATCTCCGGCCAGTCCAGCCACCATTTGAACTCTTCGATCTGTTCTGTGCCGTAACCCAGCATGTCGTCAACATCTTTAAGAAGGCCGTCGGCACCGGGCACGCGTCCGGCCAACTGCAGTCCGCCGCTGTGGATGAAGCTGTCCTCTTTGTTATTCCAGGGGCAGACCTTCATGCAGCGTCCGCAGGAGACACCTTGCGGGTTATTTATGCGAAAAAGGGTACATTTGGCCATGTCGCCGGGCCAGCACATGTAGCCGTTGTACTCGCTTTGTTCGGTTTCAAAGGATAACGCCTTGGAAGGGCACTCTTCCGCGCATTTTTTGCAGCGGCGGCAAAACTCCATGCCGCCGAAATCAATGGGCGTGTCAGGAACCAGGGGCAGATCCGTGGAGACGACAGCCGCCTTGGTGCGGTAGCCCAGCCGGGGGTGCATCACACAGTCGCAAGCGCGGCTGTGTTCGCCCATGCCGGCGGCAATCAGGTTGGGTGCCAGGATCATGTTGTAGTTTTCCGCATGGTGGGCGCGGGCATTGTACCCGAGCATACGGATATAATCGGCCATGATCACGGCGATGAAACCGCTGGTGGCGTAAGAGCGAAAGCTTTGGGAGGCGCTGATGCCGTCGTAGCCGGTGGATCCCAGCATGGTGCGCAGATCCTGGTCAATGAGTACGGCGATAACGTATTTGTGATGGGAATTATCCTCCACCGGCGTGGATATATCAATTTTGCCCTCCGGCGTAGGATGGGCCAGAAAACGCTCGGAATACGAGGCATGGTGCTGCATGACCCCTATGCCCACATCATCAGCGCGCAGAAAAAAGCCCAGCTCCTTGATATGCCTGGACATGCGCTCCGGATCCGGAATGGGCAGTTTTTCCGGCGCGGGTTCTCCTCCCACCACATTGTCGGCGGCCATATGGCCCAGGGTTTTAAACAGGGCATGGCTCAAAGGATGCTTGTTTACAAAGTGGAAAAAATAATTGCGGGCGCTCTGTTCGCCGAACTCGCCGGATACCGCCCTGAAAAATCCGTCTTCCGCCTGCCGCCGCTGTTTTATGGGGCCGACAATGCGCGTTGTGCCCAGATTTTTTTCCGTAGCGGGCACATAGTTTATATGGGCGGAACCGTAACGTTCAGGCAGCTGCGCGGTGATTTCATTGGCCGCCCGCGCCTCGCCCCGCATACCCTTGAGGTTGACCAAAGCGGCGGAAGCCGCCAGAATGCCCGCCCCGCCCAAAAATTCGCGGCGGCTGAATTCCAGCTCTTTTTGAAATTTTTCCTTGCGTTTTTTTACGGCGCTCATGCTCCCTTCCTCCCCATACAGGCCAGCCTGTAGGTTATAAGACCCAGCAAAACAGCGGCGGCCAAAGTCCCCAGGCCGCCCACGGCCGCAGCCCGGCTGTGCAGCCCCTGCGCATTGACCAGGGTGAAAGAAAAACCGGCAACAACCGCAGCGTACCAGACAAGATACGCGGCCCACGCCTTAAAACCGGGCCTTTTCCCGTTTCTGACGGCCAGACGCCACAGACCCCAGGCGCAGGCCAGACCGAAAAGCGCGTAAGCAAAACCCCAGAATGAACCCATGTCTCTCCTCCATGTGTTTTTTGGAGTGATCTCCTCTGTATCTGGGCCGCTGTCCCGTACCCCGAATGATGCGGGGTGCAGGGGAACTGAGTTCCCCTGCCGGTGGGGTATGGGGAGGCGGC
>JAITGZ010000196.1 GCA_031280335.1 Deltaproteobacteria bacterium
CACGGTGATGTACCCTACAAAGGAACTTTGTCGGGAAATCGGATGAAAATGTTTTTTTAAGGACTGACTACGTATATCTTTGGGGCTGTTGCCCAAACCCCATTCAGGGGTAAACCATCGTTTCACAGGTTAAGCTCGGCTCGCTCCGGCCTTCGGCCGAGCCCGGCCGTGCGGATTTTCCCCCCAAGGTTATGACGCCTTAAACATTCCCAAGGCTCTGGGCAGCCAAAGGGTGATCTCCGGCAGGGCGCAGAGCAGGGCCAGAGCCAAGGCGGCCGCGATAATCAGGGGTATGGCTGGTCTGGCTATGGCCTCCATGCTCAGGTTGCTGATCCGCGCCCCCACAAAGAGGTTCACGGCCACAGGCGGGGTTACCTGCCCTATGGCCAGGTTTATGGTCATAATCACCCCGAACCAAATGGGGTCCCAGCCCAAAGCCTTGATAATGGGCATAAGAATGGGCAGAAAGATATACATGATGGAATTGGCGTCCAAAAGCATACCAGCCAGAAGCAAAATGATGTTGATCATCAGCATGATCACCAGCGGACTTTCCGAAATGCTCAAAAGCGCTCCGGCAATGGCGTCAATCAGTCCCACCGTGGCTCCCAGCCAGGAATAAAGCCCGGCGCAGGCCACCACAAACATGACCACGGCGGTGGAAACCACCGTTTCCGTCAAAATGGCGTAAAACATCTTCCAGGTCAGGGTGCGGTAAATGACCAGGCCGACGAAAAGGCCGTAAAATACGGCCACGGCCGCCGCCTCCGTGGGCGTGAACACTCCTCCGTAAATCCCCCCCATGATGATCACCGGGGTAAGCACCCCCCAAAAAGCCTCGCGCAAGGTGGTCAGCACAGTGCGCCAGTCCCCCCTGGGTTCGCCCCGGTAACCCTTACAGCGTGATACCGCATACACAGTAATGGCCAGGGACCCCGCCACCACTATGCCCGGCACGACCCCGGCGGCAAAGAGCGCCCCTACGGACTGCTGCATGATGTCGCCATAAACAATAAAAGCGATGCTCGGCGGGATGATGATGGCCAGGCCGGAAGAAACCGAAACTGTGGCTGCGGCGAAGGCTTTGTCATACCCGGCCTGAGCCATGCTGGGGATGAGGATCAGCCCCAGGGCGGCCACTGTGGCCGGGCCTGAGCCGCTGACCGCGCCCCAGAAGGCCGCCACAATCACCGCCGCCACCGCCAGGCCGCCGGTCATATCCCCCACCAACTGCTTGATCAGTCTGACCAGACGTTCGGCTATGCCCACCTTCTCCATAATGATGCCTGCGAAAATGAAAAAGGGAATGGCCAGCAGCGGGGTCTTGGCAATAGCGGCGTAAAAATTGTAAGAAAGCATCTGGTAGCCCATGTCCCAAAGCCAGACCACACTCACAGCGGCCAAGCCCAGGGCCACGGCTATGGGCACCCGGATAAGCAGGGGAAGCAGAAAAAGGGCCAGAGTCCAAAAAACAGGGTCTTTCAACACTTCGCCTCCCCTTTCAGTAGCTGCTGTCGCGCATGGTTCCGCGCATGGACTGAAGGATGCGCACGATGATCAAGGCCGAAAAAACAGGCACTCCCCCGGTATAGACCACTGTGGGTATGGCCAGGGCTTCGCTGGTCGCCCCCAGCTCCAGCTCATCCATAACCTGGACGCTGCCCAGGCGTATGAGCAACAAAAAAAACACAATACAGAAGATATGAGCCGCAAAGAAAAAACATTTGCGCCAGAAAAGCGGTACTTTGTCGTAAAGCACCGTTACCGCCAAATGCGCGTTCTTGCGAAAGGCCATGGAAATGCCCAAAAGAGTGATCCAGACAAACATGTTGATGGTCAGCTCTTCCGTAAAAGCCAAAGGATAAACAATGACATAACGGGTAATGACATTGACGAAGGACAGCAGGGCCATACCGAAAATAATAAAAGCCCCCACCGCTTCCTCCACATGTTCAAAGAACTTGCGCAACACCGCCGCTCTCCTTTGGGATAAGAATAAAAGCCGTCGGCCCTTTGGAAACCCAGTTATTGAGTGGGGAGGGACAATAGCCTCAAAATTAACACAGGGCACTGCCAAATTTCAAAATAATGCCCCCCCCTGCCAAAGGGGACACTGCCTCTTTGGCAGGGCCACCGGGGGATCAGCCCCCGGTGGCAAAGTATAAAACTAGCGCACAGATGCCATGTCTTCGCGGGCAAGCTTGATAATATCCGCGCCGATCTTGGACGTCCAGGCATCAATAACGGATTTGGTGGCTTCCACAAAACGTTTGGTTTCTTCCGGAGTCAGATCAACTACATTGGCTCCGGCCTGACCCAGGGTGGCCTTCCAGTCCGTGGAATCAGGGGTTTTGCCCAAAGCTTTAAGCGTGGCCAAATTTTTGCCGCCGTCATTTTCATCCAGTCCGGCCCGGCCCAGAGCGATCTGGAAGGCGGCCGCATCCTTGGCCGCTTTGGCAATCAGCTCCTGATCGGCGGCACTGAAAGACTTCCACACCTGGGGGTTGACCACAAACATGGTCGGGTCGGCCATGTAATGCCAGTTGGTGATGTATTTGTGGTAGTCAGTAACCTTGAGGGGGTAGAAAGTAAGCACGGGATTTTCCTGCCCGTCGATTACGCCCTGTTGGATGGCCGACATGGTGTCGGCCCAAGCCATGGTGATGGGGTTGGCCCCCAGTGCCTTAAAGATGTCAATGAACAGAGGACTGCCCACTACGCGCATTTTCATGCCCACAAGGTCCGCAGGGGTGCGGATGGCTTTTTTGCTGTTGGTCAGTTCGCGAAAACCATTTTCGCCAAAACAAATAAAGACCGCTCCCTTGCTTTCCAAAATCTCGGCCAGCTTTTTGCCGGTTTTGCCGCCGGTGATAGCATCCAGGGCCTTGTAGCGATCAGGCTCGCCGGAGATGAAAAAAGGCAAGGCAAAAAGATTCAGTTCAGGTATCTGGGGAGAATAGTTGATGGTGGACTGCACGGCGAAGTCAATGGTGCCATTGCGCAGCAACATAAAGGCGTTGGTCTGCTTGCCTGTGGTCAATTGAGCGTTGGGGTAAACCTTGATGTTGATTTTACCGCCGCTGCGTTCTTTGACCAAGTCCGCAAAATACTGCGCCCCCTGGCCCCAGGCGGTGTTGATGCCGGGCACGATATCCAGTTTGTACTCGCTCTTGTACGCGGCCAGAGCCGTCACGCTGAAGGCGGTTACCACAAGAACCGTCATTAAGGCCAACAATCTTTTCATTTTTGCCTCCTTAGGCGGTAAGGTTAAATATTTTCACCTGTTGCCCAGGTGAAAAATTTGGAAAAATGCAGCGAGAATTAAATTGCTTTACAACAAAAGCTTCCATGGATTTTCCACCAGATCGCGCACCAAAGCGAGAAACATGGCGGCCTCCGCTCCATTGGCCGCGCGGTGGTCCGCCGTCAGGCTCAGGTTCATCAACGGGCGCATAACTATGCGCCCGTCCACTTCCACAGCGGTACGGACAATGGCGTTCACTCCCAAAATGGCGCTTTCCGGTTGATTGATGATGGGAGTGAAACTTTCCATGCCGAACATGCCCAAGTTAGTCAGGGTAAAGGTGCCACCGGTGTATTCATCAGGCGTGAGCCGTCCTTGTCTGGCTTTTTCCGCCAGCAGGGCGGCCTCGTCAGCTATTTCTCCCAGGCTTTTGCTCTCCGCGTTGCGGATTACCGGCACGATCAGGCCGTCTTCCAAAGCTACGGCCAGCCCCATATGTACCGCCTCATGCAGGATGATCTCCTCCCCTTCCACCGAAGCATTGAGCAGGGGATGCGCCTGAAGAGCGCGGGCGACGAGTTTGATCAGCAGATCTGTATAACTCACCTTGCGCTCGATGTTCAGGTTTTTTTTCAGTTCCGCCAGGGCCGTAACGTCCGCACGCAAATTATAGCTGACCATGGGGGCTATATTCCAACTGGCGCTCATGTTGCGGGCTATGGCCCGGCGCATGGCGCTCATGGGTTCGCATCGCCCATCCGCCCCAGCGTCCGAGACCGGCGGGACGACCGGACGCGCGGCAACAGCCAGCACGTCCGCCTTCATAATCCGCCCTTCTTTGCGTATGGCGGACAAATCCGCGCCCAGATCCACAGCCAGTTTGGCAGCCAAGGGCGAGACCCTGGGCGGGCGCGCCCCTTCCAGGTCTTTCACCGCAATCATCCCCCCCGGCCCGCTGCCGCGCAGGATAGTCAGGTCTATGCCCCGCTCCATTGCCAGCTTTCTGGCCTTGGGCGTGGCCCTGGGCCTGCCCGTTCCCACCGTTGTGGGAGAGAACGGTGCTGGCGTTGCGGGAGCGGATGCCTCACTGTGGGCCGCCGGCGTTGCCGCGCCTGCAGGCGCACCAGCCCAAGGAGCTGCTTCACTCGGCCCCACAATGACCCCAACCACTTCAGTGGCCGGTACCACCGCGCCGGCCGCAAAGCGTATGCGCAATATGCCATCGGCCTCGGCCAACACATCGTTGGTCAACTTATCGGTTTCCACTTGATAAATGGCATCGCCGGCCTTGACGGTGTCACCGTCCTTAAAGTTCCATCTGGCGATAACGCCTGTCTCCATAGTAAGCCCAAGCTTGGGCATAAGCACATTCACAGCCATTTCCGCCCCCGCCTAAAACAATTTTTTTGCGGCGGCAACGATTTGCGCCGGCAACACCCTGTATTGGTCTTCCAACACCGGGGAGAAGGGTACCGGGGTAAAGGGGGCACCCAGGCGCGCCACAGGCGCGTCCAGGGCATCCAGGGCCTCTTCGGCGATAATGGCCGCCACCTCAGCCCCCACACCGCCCTGCTTCACCGCCTCGTGTACAATCATCACCCGCGAGGTTTTGACCACAGAGGTCAGAATGGCGTCTGTATCCAGGGGCGAGAGGGTGCGCAGATCCAGCACCTCGGCACTGATGCCTTCGTCAGCCAACAGTTTGGCCGCCTCCAGGCATTTGAGCAGTTGAGCGCTGTAGGAAATGATGGTCATATCCCTGCCTTCTCTACATACGGCGGCCTTGCCTATGGGGGTAAGACACTCGCCTTCGGGCACATCACCCTTCAAGGGAAAGAGGGTTTTGTTTTCAAAATAGATCACCGGATTATCGCTACGGATGGCGCTTTTGAGCAGGCCCTTGGCGTCCGCTGGATTGGACGGGGCCACCACCTGGATGCCCGGAATATGAACGAACCAGGACTCCACGCTCTGCGAGTGCTGTGCGGCCGCGCCTTTGGCCATACCGTCCGGGGCGCGTACCACCACCGGCACTTTGGTCTGCCCGCCGAACATATAGCGGATCTTGGCCATCTGGTTAAAAACTTCATCCATGCACACCCCGAAGAAGTCGGCGAAGTGCATGTCGGCCACCGGACGCATCCCTGCCAGGGCGGCACCCACTGCCGCGCCCACAATGGCTGTCTCGGAGATGGGCGTGTCCATAACCCGATCCGCCCCGACCATTTGAGGCAAATCCTTAAATTGGCCGAAGATACCGCCCTGGCGGGCTATATCTTCACCCATGACGAAAACGCTTTCGTCCCTGAGCATTTCTTCTTGCATGGCTTCCAGGGTAGCCTGGGAAAAGGTGATATTCTTCATGCTTGGCTCCCTTTTAGTCATACAAATCGGTAAAAAGTTCCTGCGGGTCTGGATACGGACTGCTCTTGGCAAAAGCCAGGGCATCTACCACTTCTGCGGCCATACCCTCACGCACGGAGTCCAGCTCGGCCTTGCCCAGCCATTTTTCCTTAACGGCGCGCTCCTCAAAAAGTTTGATGGGATCGGATTCGCTGAAGCGCTTCTGCACTTCTTCCCGGGTACGGTATTTTTCCGGATCTCCCACAAAATGCCCCTTCACCCGGTAAGTCTTGCACTCCAGCAAAGCCGGACCCTCTCCTTTTCTGGCCCGACGCACCAGCTCTCCGGCCGCCTCATACACGGCCAACACATCATTGCCGTCAACCTTTACCCCCGGCATACCGTAGCCTGCGGCCCGATCCGCTATATCCGCCACAGAGGTGGTGGTGCGATACGGGGTGGTGGAGGCCCATTCATTGTTCTCGCATACGAAAAGCGCAGGCAGCTTCCAGGCGGCGGCCATGTTGGCCGCCTCGTGAAAAGTACCCCGGTTGGAGGCCCCATCGCCGAAGAAGACCACGGCCACCTGGTCGGTGCGGCGCAATTTGGCGGCCAAGGCCGCGCCCACGGCCAGGGTATAGCCTCCGCCCACCACGCCGTTGGCCCCTAACATGCCTACCTTGAAATCGGCTATGTGCATGGAGCCGCCCTTGCCCCGGCATACCCCGGTGCTGCGTCCGAAAATCTCCGCCATCATGGGTTTGATTTCCGCTCCCTTGGCGATGCAGTGCCCATGCCCACGATGCGTACTCTCAATATAATCCTTAGGGGTGAGATTATGGCATACCCCAACTGCCACCGCTTCTTCGCCGATATACAGATGGGTGAAGCCCGGAATTTCTCCGGCCAAAAAATGCTTTTCAATCGTTTCTTCAAAACGCCTGATCTTGACCATACCGGAATACAAACTGCGCAGTAAATCTTTGGAATACATCAAATAGACCTCCATGCTAACTTATGGCGCTTCGCGTGCCAAACCAGTAAATTTCAAAGTTAAAATTTAACGCGTGAAGGAGCGGGCAAACAGTTCCGCCACCGCCTTCTGACCGTTCTCATTGATAAAACGGGTACCGGTGCCGGTAAAAAAACGCTCGGAGACAACCACGTTATCTTGCTTGGTCCAGGCGTTGTCCCAGTGAAACCAGCTATTCCGGTTCTGATCAAAAACCAAAAGACGCTTATTGCAAATTTTAGAAAACTCCGCGCCCCATCCCGTGCCTCCTTTAACCGTATCGTCAGGGAGTATTTCACCCACCACAAAAACCTCGTGGGAGCTGCTGACCTGCCAGCAGATGGATTGCAGCACTTTGCGAAAAATGGGCGCGCTGGTGTACTGACGACTCATGAGCTTGGAGACATAGCTCAGGCTGACATCTTTAAGGGCCAGTTCCTCATTGGTCAGTACGCGCAGCCCGCGCGCGCGTTCAGTCTGCCGGCCTTCAAAGCTGAAGTTCACTTCCTGTAAGCCGTGTTTCTCCGCCATACGCCCGAACCACGCCTCCGCTCCGGCGGCACCGCCGCTGTATAGCACGCATTCTTTAGGATTAAGCATGATGGAACTCCGTACAATCCAGAATTGTATTTTACAAAAAGTCCTATACGCCATTTCCCTCCTTTTCGCCATTAGAATATGAAGCGTTACCTTCAAACGGGGCAATCCAAGGTTGTTCTTGACGCGCTTATGTTTGCGCTTTACTTTGTCGCCTAAATAATTTTAACTTTAAAACGCTCCACCCGCGCCCAAAGGCGAAAATAACGGCGGCAGCGCTATGCCGCGTTGCCGGAGCAATCTAAAAATGACCTTGCTCCGGCACAGGACATTTAAGGAACATCCATGCCCGGCTTTACTGCGGAAACAACGGCGCACCCTTTTTGGGACGCCCTCCAGACCGGGGCTGACGGGCGGGTGGAGGATGCTGTGCTTCTGGCGCGTTGGCGGCCATATTTGCGGCGCATGCTCCTGCGCGTGGGGGGGGATTCTTTTTTGGCTTTGTGGCTGGATGAGCATGTGGAGGCGGAGGTGGACGCCGGGTGGAAGCGTTGGCCCAGCGAAGGCTTATGGCGCCATTCCCTGGCTATGAATTTGTGCATGAACGCGGTGCGCGCCCTTGTGCCCGATGCCGCATCCCTGGGGTGCTGTCCCCTGCCCCCGGCATCTGCGCCTTTGCGGCGCGCCCTGGCCCGGGCCGGTCTGGCGGATGCGAACACGCGGGGTGAAAGGCCCTTGATTTTGTCCCGGCGTTACTCCACGCTGACCTTTTACCCTTTCAGAGGTGCCTGCCCTTGCTGCGCTTTGCGCAATGACTGTCCGAAGGCGCTCTGATGTGAATTTTGGGGCTGCCGCCCAAACTTCCTTTGGAGAAAATGCAGAGAGGTGTTCTGAGCATGACGCTGAATTTTTCTATTTTGGATTTGACCATGGCGGCCATAATTCTGCTTTTGGCCCTGCGCGGGGCCCTGCGCGGACTAATCCTGGAACTCTCCGGACTGGCGGCGGCGCTGCTGGGTTTTATAGTCAGCGGCAATACGCGCATTCACATTTGGGCGGCAGGACAAATCGGCGTTTTTTTGAGCGACCCCGCCTGGGGCGACTTTTTGGCCTATATCGGCATTTTCATTATGGTCTTTATCCTTGTATCCATCTTGTTCAATCTTTTTGACCGCCTGCTGGCCGCCCGCGCCCCCAACCGGACAACGCGCTTTCTGGGAGCGCTGGCCGGAGCAGTCAAGGGGATGTGCGTTTGCACGCTCGTCCTGCTCTGTCTGCGTTATGTGGCCCCGCACAGCCAGATACGGCGTGATTCTCTGCTCATCCCTTACATCAATGAATTCTGGACCGCTGTCAGCCGCATGACGGGTGGACTGCAAACTCTGCCCGACCTGGGGTTACTTAATCTTTAAATTCCAATCAAGGTTTTGAACATGCACGATAAAGCGGCGGAAAACGGGGAGGCCCTGGAGGGAATCAATCAGGCGCTGGATCGGCTTCTGGGGTCTGAAGGCTGCCCCTGGGACAAAGAACAAACAACGGAAAGTCTGAGCGCCTACCTGCTGGAAGAAGCCTACGAACTAGCCGATGCCGTGCGCAACGGCTCAACTGCTGAACAGCGCGAAGAACTGGGTGATGTGTTTTTTATTTTACTTTTCATGTCCCGGCTATGGGACAAGGCAGGCAGCTTCACTTTAGCCGAAACCCTGAAGGAAAACCGGGCTAAAATGATTGGCCGGCATCCGCATGTCTTCAGCGAACACAGGGCAATAAGCAAGGATGATGTGCTAACCGCCTGGGAAGAAATCAAAAAAGCGGAAAAAGCCAAAAAAGAATCCCGCCCCGGCGTATTCGGCTCGTTGCCCGTAGGTCTGCCCGCCCTGCTCAAGGCTTATCGCATCCACTCCAAAAGCGCGGCCAACAAGTTCACCTGGGATACGGATGAAGACGCGGAAAGACAGGTGGAAGCGGAGTGGCTGGAATTAATCGACGCGGATCGGGACAACGACCAGGAGGCCAGGGAACATGAACTGGGCGATTTGATCTTCAGCCTAGTGGAACTGGGCCGACGCAAAGGCATCAAGGCGGAGGCAGCCTTGGAAAAGGCCAATACACGCTTTCTGCGCCGCTTCAAGGGCATGGAGGCACTGGCCGATGCGCGGGGTTTGGATTTCAGCTCTCTGGATCAGGCCGCTAAGGATGCCCTCTGGGAAGAAATCAAAGCCGGTGAGTGCAAGGCGGAATAGCCACATGAGCCTATTCAATAATATCAAAAAAAGCCTGAGTTTATGGCATGGCTTGGGAACGGATAAAAATCATACGTCCAAGCCCGTCCGCCAGCCTGTCAAGGCGCTGACCACGCCCAGTTCCACGCCTGCCCGTTCCGGCCTGCGGGGGAGACTCTCCTCCGCCCCCTACGCCGGACGCATCTTTTATTACTTTCTCTTTGCCATGCTCTTTCTGGCCCTTTACCTGACCTTCATCCTGATGAGCCCCTTTGCCGACACCATCATTTTGGCCTGCATCTTCGGCGCGCTGGTACATCCCCTCTACATCCGGGTGCGCAAACGCACCGGCCTGCGCGATTACCTGGCCGCCGGGCTCACTCTGGTCTTACTGGTGGTACTCTTCTGCATACCGCTGACCTTTTTTATATTCCAGCTCATCCCTCAAGCCAGTCAGAGCATAAAGGACCTGGCCCAGTGGCTGTCCAGCAGGAGCCTGGATATGGTGATCAATGAGCGGGTGCTGCCCTTGCTGTCCTGGCTCAATGATAAAATCTTTTCCTCCTTGGACGCGCCGCTGGATATCATGGACCTGCGCAACAGCCTCATGGGTATTTCCCGCTCCGCCGGGCAAAACATGGTCCGCTGGGGTACGGGCTTTGTGGTGGATTCCATCAGCATTTTCTTCAACTTCCTGCTCATGCTCCTGATCATGTTTTTTTTGCTCAAGGACGGTGAAGGCATGATCCGCAAGTTGAAGCAGCTCAGCCCCCTGCGCGAGGAGCAGGAAGACAACATTATTCAAAGCCTGCGTGATATGGTCAATGCCGTGCTGCTCGGCGGCTTTGCCATCGCGGCCGCTCAAGGGATGGTGGGCGGCATCGGCCTCGCGCTGGTGGGCATCCCCCCTCTCTTCTGGGGCTCACTCATGGCTGCATCCGCCCTGGTTCCAGTGCTGGGAACAGCCCTGATCTGGGGCCCGGCCACGCTTTACCTGCTAATGCACGAGCGACCCGAAGCCGCCCTTTTTCTCTTCATCTGGGGCATAATGGTTACCCTCATCGACAGTATTGCGCGCCCCATCATCCTGCGTGGCAAATCCAAAATATCCATACTCTTTCTCTTCATGTCCATCCTGGGTGGCATCAAGGCCTTCGGCCCCCTTGGCCTGGTTTACGGGCCGCTTATTCTGGGTTTTATCCTGACCATGATCGGCATCTACTCCACTGAATTCAGCGGCCTGCCCGAATATAAAAGCCATGACAACGCAGATCGCCGGGCCAAGACGTTACACCTGTATAAAACTACACGCCGACCGCGGCGGCCCGGACGGGATTGATATTGTCACTGTCGGGGCTGCCGCCCCGTTACCCCGCCTGGGGGCCAATGGCCCCCAGGTCCCCCGATAATTTTTACTGTTTAGAGCAATTTCACTTTGAAATTGCTCTGGCGGCGGGGTTCGCGCAGCGCCGCCGCCCGCTAAAAAACCCACAAGGTGAGTTCAGCCAAAGGCCGGAGCAGGGCAGGCTAGCCTGCCGACGCGATGCCTTGAAGCCGCATAGGCGACTATTCCACAGGACAGTGGAATAGGACGTGAAAACCTTGGCTTTCACGTCCAAAGAGCGAGGGCCAGCACGGACCGAGTCAAATTCACTTTCGCCGTTAAGCGCCGAGCAGGGCACCTCAAAGTTGAAATGCTCTAAAGATTTGTTTTTCCGTAAGATATTTCCAGTATCTTTGAGGCATGAGCTGTTTTTGTAAAGACGGATTGACGCGTTCGCGCACCGCGCAGCTTTGAAAATAGCTCTTCCACATCTCCTGCATGAATTCTTCCCCCTCAGCCAGCAACTCCTCCCGCAGGCCGCCATGATGCAGTATATTTTCATCCAGAAATATTTCCCGGACATCTTCTCCCTCCGCCATAAGGCCATAATGCCGCGCAGCGTCGTAAATCGCCCAAAGCTGATCCCCCAGACGCGCAACAAAGTGCCGTTGGAGCAAGGGTAAAATATTATGTTGCGGCTCAATGATTGCCAGATACAGCTCTTTTGCAATCACGCCGTCTGATCCGCTGCGGACGAAACCGGGACGTGTCTTTTGAAAGCGCACAAAACCGGCGTAATGTTCCGCCTGGCGGGCGACCTTGCGGGCCAGACGGCGCACGGCCAGGGCATCCGCGTCCGCCGGGTCGTTTTCCGCTATCCCGCCATGTTGTAGAACTTTACATAAATGCCTGAAGAGCAGCAGATCGCCGCCTGATTCTTCCGCCAGCCAAAGCAGAAACAAGTTGTGCAGTCCCTCTGTTGAAAGTTTGCGGCACAAAGCGGCAAAGACCCGCCCGCTCTTTTCCGGCCGCGTTGCCACCACATGCGCGCCCGCGAAATAATGCAGATCCCCCCGGCCGCATAAATGGGAGGGGAAGCACTTAAGGGTATAAGCGTCAAAAATTACGCTCAATAAACCTTCAAAACTTTGATCATAGACAAAAACGCGCATACAAAATCCCATAACAAACAAAGCAATGCGGGTTGGGGGGCGATAGCCCCAAAAATTATAACAAGGCATTCGGCCGAACCCGCCGTGCGGGTTTTGCACGGACGGCGTGGTTTTGACCTTATCCGCTGCCGAGCAATCTCACTTTGAAATGGCTCTAAAGTTGCCCTGAAACAGCGTGGGGCGCTCTGTGCGCCCGGTCTTATCCGGACAATCTTCGTCCATGAGCAAAACACGCACCTTTTCCGGGCCGAGATGGTTGATGTTCATATGGCTTTGCCCGCTGCGCGCCAAAAAAAAGCGCGCCCTTTTCATGACCACTCCCAGTTTGGCGAGGTGTTCATCCCCAAGGCGGCGGCAACTGCGCGCCTGCAATATGCGCTGGGCGCTGCGTACGCCTATGCCCGGCACGCGCAACAAGGCCGTGTAATCCGCCCTGTTGACATCCAGGGGGAAGAACTCCGGATGCCTCAAGGCCCAAACGCTTTTGGGATCCAGATTTAGATCAAGGTGAGGATAGGTGTCATCAGCGATTTCCTGCGGCTCAAAGTGATAAAAACGCAACAGCCAGTCGGCCTGATACAGGCGGTGTTCTCGCCGCAGGGGCGGTCCGGCCAGGGCGGGCAGACGCCGGTCATAGGCGTTGACCGGAATGAAGCCGGAATAGTAAACGCGCTTAAGTCTCGCCCTTTGGTATAACATGGAAGAAAGGCGCAGAATATCCCGGTCATTCTCGTCGCTGGCCCCGATGATCAACTGCGTACTCTGCCCTGCGGGGACAAAGGACGGAGTATGGGCCAACCTGCGGCGGTCTTCACTCGTTTCTTCCAATCCCTGCTTGATGAGGCGCATGGGCGCGTATATACGCTGATGATCTTTGTCCGGGGCCAGTTTTTTCAGATTTGCGGCTGAAGGTATCTCCACATTCACGCTAAGGCGGTCTGCCAGCCGCCCGGCCTGAACAATCAGTTCACGCCCGGTCCCAGGGACGCATTTGGCATGGATGTAGCCGCCAAAACCGTAAGTCTCGCGTAATAGGCGCAGAACGCTAACGATCCTCTCCATGGTGTAATCCGCGTTCCGGATGATCCCTGAACTCAAAAACAGCCCTTCAATGTAGTTGCGCCGGTAGAACTCAATAGTAAGCGCGGCCAGTTCTTCCACTTCAAAGGACGCACGCGGCGTGTCGTTACTCGCACGGTTCAGGCAGTATGCGCAGTCATACGCGCAATAGTTGCTGAGCAGCACCTTGAGCAGTGAAACGCAGCGCCCGTCATCAGCAAAAGAATGGCATACCCCCCAGCCTGATGTGCCGCCCAGTGCGCCGCCGCCACCCCGGCTCACGCCACTGGAAGCGCAGGACACGTCATATTTGGCGGCGGCAGCCAAAATTTTAAGTTTTTCCAACGTTTTTTCCGTCATGATCCATCCTCTTTGTTCATATTTATGAACAAAGATAAAAAAAGCAAGCAAAAGTTTTGTCGCGTATATCTCCTTGCCGCTTCCGCCCCGACTCTGTTAAAAAACAGGGCATGCTGAAGCCGGACTTAAGCCGTATCCCCCTGACCCCAGGGGTATATTTATTCCTGAACGCACAGGGATCAGTCATTTATGCGGGCAAGGCCAAGAATCTGCGCCGTAGGCTGGCTTCTTATTTCAGACCGGAGGACCAACTCACCCCCAAAACCAAATCCATGCTGGCTAGGGCGGTAAATCTGGAAACCATCAGCACGGGCACGGATAATGAAGCCTTGCTGCTGGAGGCCGGGCTGATCAAAAAACATCGCCCCCATTATAATATCCTGTTGCGGGACGATAAAGACTATCCGCTTTTCCGGCTGGATCAAAGCTCGGCCTATCCCCGTCTGGAAATAACGCGGCAATCCCGCAGTAAGTCCAGACGGATAGCCCGCTCCGTACCGTCTGGAGAAAGCGCCCAGGGCAAGCCCCCCGCTCCGGCCAAATTTTTCGGACCTTTTTCCTCCGCTGGCGATGCCCGGGCCGCCTGGCATACCATTCACAAGGCTTTTCCCTTGCGGCGCTGCTCGGACCGCAGCATGAAGAATCGAACTAGGCCATGCTTATATTACCATTTGGGTCAATGCCTGGCTCCCTGCGTTTTGGATGTGCCACCAGAACAATACGCCGCCATGACGGATAAGATCATCCTGCTGCTGGAGGGTAAATCCAGCGAACTTCTGCGTCTTATGGAACATGAAATGCGCCAAGCATCTGACCGGTTGGAATTTGAAAAGGCGGCCCGTCTGCGCAATCAAATCCGGGCGGTGCAAAGCACAGTGGAAAAACAGTCTGTGGTGCTGGAAAACGAACGTGATCTTGATGCTGTGGGTTTGATGGAAAATGAGCGCGGCCTCGGCCTTGGCCTGCTCATAGTACGCGGCGGCGCGCTTTTAGGCAACCGGAACTATTTTTGGCCCGGATTGGGACTGGCGGACGCGGAAGAACTGCTTTACGGCTTTCTGCTGCAACACTATGCCTGGACTGAAAACAT
Source organism: Deltaproteobacteria bacterium (assembly GCA_031280335.1). Lineage (GTDB taxonomy): Bacteria > Desulfobacterota > Desulfovibrionia > Desulfovibrionales > Desulfovibrionaceae > WRHT01. The sequence continues at coordinate 14,367 of JAITGZ010000196.1, forward strand.
CCCTCCGGATATTTTGATTCCATGGCCGGCCAAACGGGCGATGAACGAAAACTTGACGAACGCCGTACCTCTGTCGGACGACACTCCACCGGATACGCACAGTTATGAAGATGAAATATTTGATCACCGTGAAGTGGAACAGGCATTAAGCGCCACGCGCGGCGGCCCGGTGCGCATATCCTCTCCCAAAAGCTCCGCAGAGTTCAGCCTGCTCGGACTGGCCTCAACCAACGCCCGCGATCATGCGCGCCAAGAGACCCAGCAACATCTGCCGCAGCAGCTTGCCATAGTCTTCATGCGTGATGAGCCGGTCATGAGGATTGAGGCGGTGGATGTGTCACACCTTGCTGGCAGCGCCACCCGGGCCGGAATGGTGGTTTTTGAAGACGGACGTCCGCTGACCGAGGCATGGCGTTCTTATTCCTTTGATCCAGGAGAGGGAGGCGGGGATGACTACGCCGTGCTGGCGGCCTGGGCTATACGCCGCGCCAAGGAAGGCCCGCCCTGGCCGGATTTGCTGCTCATTGACGGAGGGCGCGGGCAGCTTAATGCCGTACGCCGCGCCTTAAGCCCGTATTTGCCGGAGCAACCCTTTGCTCTGGCCGCCATCGCCAAGGCCAGAACAGAAGAAGGGCACAGCGACCGGCGGGCCGGCAACATCAATGACCGCATCTTTCTGCCCGGACGCTCCAACCCCCTAAACCTCAGACCTGGTTCGCCAGAATTGCTTTTTTTGCAACATGTGCGTAACCAGGCGCATAATTTCGTCATCGGCAGACACCGCCGGGCTCGCGCCAGACCAGTTCTGACCAGCGCCCTGCAAGGCATACCAGGACTGGGTCCGGTCTTTACCCGTGAGTTATGGAAACAATTTGACTCCCTGCAAAACATGCGCGATGCCAAAGATGAAGAACTGCACCGCATCCCCGGTATGGGGCCGGTGCGTATAAAAACTCTGCGTGCCCATCTGGCCAGGATTATCGACCGGGACTAGGCAGAAAACCCTCCGGAGGCTTCTGGAGCCTGAGCGCCTGCCCCATGTTGAAATGTGCCTGACTTGCCGGGAGAGGATTCCCTGTCCACCTGCCCAATTACCCCCTGAGGAGCGCGTCCCTTGGGGGGTTCAATCCTCAAAAACCGGAACAAGACAGGCTTTAAGGAAAATATGCATGAAAAAAAATATCTTTTCTTCCCTGCGCGCCTTGGGCGACCCCTCCATGGGGCGCGCCTTGCTGAAAAAGCTGGAAACGTTACTGGGGCGTTACGGACAGCCCCTGCGTTTTATGGAAGTCTGCGGCACACATACGGTGAGCATTTTTCGCAGCGGACTGCGCTCCTTGCTCCCCCCAGGCCTGACCCATATTTCCGGTCCGGGCTGCCCGGTCTGCGTTACCCATGACAGTGAAATCACCGCCTGCCTTCATCTGGCTAAAAAAACCGGTATCTGCCTGGCCAGCTTTGGCGACCTTTTGCGCGTACCCGGCCCCGATGGACTCAGCCTCAAAGACGCCAGGGCGCTGGGGGCCTGGGTGGAAGTGATCTATTCCCCGCAGGATGCCATGGCCCTGGCCCGAAAATACCGGCAGGCACAGGTGGTGTTTCTAGGCGCTGGTTTTGAAACCACCGCCCCGGCTGTGGCCGCCTGCCTGCGCCTGGCCAAACGGGAAAAACTAGAAAATTTTTACGTTCTAAGCCTGCACAAACTGGTGCCCCCGGCCCTGCGCGCACTGCTACACGATGGGGACGCGGGAACGGTGGACGCCTTTATTCTGCCGGGCCATGTCTCATCCATTTTGGGCATGGAGCCATACCGCTTTATTGCGGAAGAATTCCTACGGCCCGGCGTGATCACCGGTTTTGAGCCGGCGGACATTATCCAGGCCCTGATCATGACTCTGCAAACTCTGCTGGAGAATCGCCCTGCCATCCTCAACCAATACAGCCGAGCCGTTTCTCCCCAGGGCAACCCCAAGGCCAGAGAGATCATGCTGGAGGTCTTTAGGCCCCAAAACGCCCTCTGGCGCGGCCTGGGAGAACTACCCGCCAGCGGTCTGACCCCAAGAGAGGATTACGCGGATTTTGACGCCTGGCGCGTCTTTGGCCTGGAGCCTTGTGAAACCGCGCCCCCGGCCGGCTGCCGTTGTGGCGATGTACTCAAGGGCAAAATCAACCCGCCGGAATGCGTACTCTTCGCCCGCGCCTGTACCCCGGCCAAACCGGTAGGGCCGTGCATGGTCTCCTCTGAAGGCAGCTGCGCGGCCTGGTACCGCTA
>JAITGZ010000217.1 GCA_031280335.1 Deltaproteobacteria bacterium
GTCAGCGCCCGCAAAATGGCCCAACGGCGATGCTCGGCCTGAAATTCCCGATAGCGGTTCATGCGCCGCGCTCCATCAGGAAGGCGTCCAGCCTGTCCACCTTGGCCTCCAGCCGCTCAAAAAGTTCCTTTTGTCCGCTCATGGCTTCCTGTAAGACCTCGATCTTTACCGTCATGGAGGTAAGACTGCGGTTAATTTCTTTAATGTCCCCGGCCGTGGCCAGGGCCGCCAAATTTTTTTCCACCTGCTCCACCCGGCGGTTCAGCGCCTCGCTTTCCGCCCTGGGCGTGAAGTGCGCCCGCAGCCAGAGCAGCCCCAGGCCAAGCAGGAGATTCAAAAACGCGCCGATGATCGGGTACGCCGCGCCGGCCGAGTCCAAAAAATCATTCATGCTTTACCCCCGCCTGCGCCTCATAGCAGTCCAGGGCCGCGCCCTGGGCGTGGATGAACCCGGCCTGCAAGTCGATGATCTCCATGATTCTCCCCAGGTTTTTCCGCCCGCCCACATGCTCCACCGGGTCCAGGGCCGGGTAGGGCGGCGCGGCTGGGCGCGGGCACTCCGCATAGCGCGCCCGCACCTCCATAACTTCCCGCCCGGCGCAGCCCGTGAGCAACACCAAAATTACAAGAACCCAAAAGGCGACCAGCATGATCCCGGACGCGCTAACGAACAGCCTTGCCCAAAACGGCATTGATATGCTCCGCGGCCCGCTGGCTGGTTTGAAGGTCAACGACCGCGCCCGGCGCCGTCTGCGCCCCGCCCGGCCGCGCCGCCCCCATAATTTCCTGTCTCTGAGCCAGCGAAGCCCTCTCATCGGCAGCCCCCTTGTGCCCGGCCCGTACCTGGCTTTGCAGGGCCGCCATGCCCGCGTCGGCCTGCCGGGCGTCTTCGCGCAGCAGGGCTATCGCCTGCCGCGCCTCTTCCAGGTCATCCCGCGCCCAGTCCAGGCGCAGGGTCTGCAAGGCCAGCAGCAGGGCCAAAAAGCCCGCGCCCGCGCCCAAAATTCCGGCCAGGCTAGGCAGCGCCATCGCGCGCCCCCGCTTCCGGGGTTGATGCCCCCGGCGCGTCCGCGCCGGGTATTTCAAATTTTCTCTGTACGGCCTTGGCCCCAAAGTAGGCCATGATGATCCCGGCCTCGGCCATGGGCAGCGGCACATAGCTGTCCGCGCGCGCGTTGCCCCAGACCCACACGCCCGCTATGACCAGGCTCAGGATGATGCCCAGCAGGCGCAGGCAGCTGAAGCCGCCCGCCCCGTCCTCCAGCACGCCGCATAAAAATGCCTTGATTTTGTTCATATCCATTTTCCTGTTTCCATCTGCCGGGCCAGCTCCCGCGCCCGCGCCCCCACTTGCCCGGCCCATTTGCTTTGCGACATGCGCGCGGCCGCGCCGGCATAGTTGCCGGCCTGTACGTCCGCCAGGGTGTTTTTAAAGCCCAACAGCCCCCTCATGCCCAGGTTAAAGGCCATGTTTACCAGCGCCGCCTGACGCGCCGGGGAAAGGCCGTCCGCCCAGGGCAGGGCGGCAAAAACAGCCAGTTCCGCCGCATGCGCGTCCCGCGCCAAAAGATCGCCGGCTTCATTTTCGCTCAGCGTGTCAAGCGCCGGGTCAAAATCCGGAATCGGCCCGGCGCCGAGGTTATGCCCGTAGCCGATGGTCAAGACGCCCACGCTGTCCCTGTAGGCGATGTGCCGCCCCTGGCCATTGCGTATGGCGCCTTCGTGCCGCTTGAGCTGTTCCGTCAGCCGGATTCTGGTGAGTGAGTCGAGCATGGAAGCCTCCATGCCGGGGGTATAAAGCGGGAATGGTGAAATTGTCCGGTGAAAAATTTCACAGAAATATTTCAATTTTGAAAAAAGCGCTTGACAATTTGAAGCGCATACGCTATCTATTAGCTGTCGTGAGCGAGGAAGCCCCAAGGGTGGGCGGGTTAGAAGGCTGAGGAAGCCGGGCTCCTTAAACCAAGCTCCCGACAACAGGAGGTGGGCATGAACTGGCTCCAGGCGCTGCTCAGCGCCTTGCCTTTTCGGCTCAAGGTGAGCTTCCTGGTCTTGATCAAGATCGAGGCCGGGAAGAAAAAAGCCCCCCCTAGTAGCACCTAGGGAGGGCTCAACCCCAAAGGGGTAGGCTCTGGCTCCGGTCAAAGCCTACCCCGCCGATGTGTAAAAATCAAGAGGAGCGTCAAAAATGATGGAAGATTTTTTTACTACTGCCCAGGCTGCCGCCATTTCCGGCCTCAAGCCTGTGTCGATTCGCATGGCCATCTGCCGGGGAACCCTCCCGGCCAGCAAAGCCGGGCGCGACTGGCTCATAACCCGCGCTGATCTGGAGGCCTTTGTCAAGGCGGACAGAAAGAGAGGGCCAAAGGCAAAGACTTAAACCGCGCAGGCCGCGGCGCGCGCCGCCTCCGCTTATTCGTCCTTTCTTAAAAAATCACGCCTTTCACTCCGCGTCGGCGCGCTGAGCGCGGCCAGCTCCCTTTTGGCCTCGGCCAATTCCCGCTCCAGCGCCAGCGCCCGCGCCCGCGCGGCGGCAAGCTCGCGCTCCAGGGCGCGAGAATGCTCCATGTCGGCTATGCGTCCGGCCAAGAACTGCACATGTTCTTCTAATAACGCATAATATTTTTTTTCAAAACTGGTGACACTGTCGCCAGTTTTTCCCTTGTCTGGTGTAATTATTTCAATGTGTTGCGCGTCTAGAACTGGCGACAGTGTCGCCAGTTTTGAAGCCGGACTCATCTTCTGAAAAGTCTCCAGTGTCTGACATTTCTGGCCCCTTGTCGCCAAAAAGCAGCCAATCAGCCGATATTTTCATTTTAGAACACGCAGCGGCTGAAAAACGGTGAGGGGGTCCGGGGGGAATCATTCCCCCCGGACGGGGTTTGGGGCGGCAGCCCCAAAATAACAAACCCCAAAAAGCGTTATCCTTTTTTGCGCCGCTCGGTCACGCTTTCACCAGCCATGCCCCAGTTATCCATATCCACCTCTTCGATGATGACCACAGTGGTGGCCGGGTTTTTGTTCAGCACCCGCGCCAGCAGATCTGTGGCCCCCTTGATCAGTTCGGCCTTCTGTTCTTTGCTGGGGGCTTCCCTGCCTCCGGTTACCTTGATGTTGACGTAGGGCATGTTGTCTTCTCCATTGCTGCTGTTTAGGGAGCCTGGGGGGATGCCCCGGATGGGTGTTGGGGCTATACCCACAGTATAATAGAGTAATTTCAAAAAAAATTACTCTGAATCATCAGGGCCACCCTGGCTAGGTGTTCCGTTTCTTCGGACAGGGCCAGGGCTTCCTCCGCCGTGCCGGCCCATACGCACAGGCCGTGTTCTTCCAGCCAGAGTATGTTTTTACCCCTGGCCGCCTCCCCGGCGGCCAGGCCAAGCTCCGCCGAGCCCGGGGTCAGGGCGGGCACAGAGGTCAAGCGAGCCCGCAGACTTTGGGCCTCAAAAATGGGCAGGTTCAGGCGCTGCGCCGGGCTTTTATCCGGACAACGCGCCCCCAGGGCCAGCAGGGCGGGGGGGTGCGTGTGCAGGATAACCTCGGCCCTGGGCTGGCAGCGATAGATTTCCAAGTGCAGGGCGTATTCGCTGGAAGGCGTCCCACCCCAGGGCAGGAGCCGGCTGTCCGCCAGGCGTATGGCCGCGAAATCTTCCGCTCCCAGGGCGGATTTGACCGCCCCCCGGCGGGTGAGCAGGCAGTATTCGCCCAGGCGCATGCTGGCATTGCCGCTGAAGCCCGGCAAAAGCCCCTTTTCCCCCGCACGGCGGCAGAGACCCGCCAATACGGGCCAAGCTTCACCCAGACGGGCGGCCTCGGCATCATCCTGCGGGCATAAGCCTGCCGCTCCCTCATCCTGAAAAAATTCGGCCAGGGAACGGCGATCTGTCTTGATATCCAAAATGGGGGTTCCGTCCAGCGCCTCCAGCGCATTTACCCGCACCAGGGGGCGCTCCGCCTGCAGATCCAGGCCGCTTACCCGCGTGTTGTGCACGCCGATGGGGTTGGGCCTGAAAGGGCTATGCGTGTTAAAGACCCCGCGCGGCGGGACGGTTCTGTCTGTGGACAGTTTATTATGCCTGAGCAGAGTCGCACGATCCGCCAAATGCAACCAGGTAAGCAGGGTTATTTCCTGCCCCTGACGCATGCCTTCCAGGGCCTGGCGGTAGTCCGGCAAAATTTCCAGCACAGCCGGCGGGCCTTCCGTATGCCAGTGCGGGCAGTCCTCCAGACAGCGCAAAGGGGAACGCACCAGCCCTATGAGTTTGAGCCTGGTTTCCAAAAACCCGTCTTCAAGGCACATTGGCTCCGGCATTATTTCAGCCCCGGCGCAGGGTAATCGCGGCTATTTCCGATGGCACGCCCAAGCGTACCGGGAACCCGCTCCACAGCCCGGCGCCTGATGTAACGTAAAGCTTGAGACCGATCCGCTCGTACCAGCCGTAAGTATAGCCCTGGTTGAAACGGGCCACCAGCGGGCGCAGCCCGATGATCTGCCCGCCGTGCGTATGCCCGGAAAGCTGCAGGCTGACCCCGGCGCGCACGCTTTCTCCCAGGTTTGAGGGGCGGTGCCGGAGCAGGATGCGCGTTGCTCCCTCCGGCGCGCCGCGCAGGGCGGCGGCCAGGTCCGGCGGGGGCAGGTTGAAGCGTGCGGCAGCCGCATCCGTAACCCCGGCAATGACCAGATCGGTTCCCTTTATATTCAGGGCCGCGTGGCTGTTGAGCAGCATGGGCAGGCCGAGTTCGCGGAATTTTTTCATCCAGGCGGTGAAATTGGAATAATATTCGTGATTGCCCGCGCAGGCAAAGACCCCATGCCGGGCGCGCAGACGGCGCAAGGGACCCACATCCGCCGCGCGCGCGGCCGGGGAACCGTCCACCATATCCCCGGTGAGTAAAATAAAATCCGGATTCAGGGCATTGGCCTGTTCCACCACTTGGCGGACATACTCCTCGGACAGCAAGGCGCTGGCGTGCAGGTCGCTGATCTGTACCAGGGTCAGTCCATCCAGGCCGCGAGGCAAACCGGGCAGTACGGCCTCAGTACGGCGGACGGCGGGGCCCGCCGTCCCCTGGCGCAGGCCGTAGGCAGCCGGGAGCAGGGCCAGACCGGCCAACAGGGCCTGCCGCCGGCCGGGGGAAAAAACAGCGCGGCCGGCCCCGGCCGCGTGCGGGGGGAGGAAGCGGCACCATATCTTGCCGGCCAGCAGCAGGAGATCAGTAACCAGGGTCAACCCGAAGAGCAGCAGGGTGGAAGCGAAAACCCAACCGCTCAGCAACATGACTGCGGGAGGCAGCTCCATGGAGGACCAGCCGAAAAACATGCGGAGCAGGTTAAAATGCTGGGTGAGTACAAAAAGCGCCGCCCCGGCCAGGAGCCTGAAAGGCATTTTCCAGGGCAGGGTCAGGATCAGCCGGAAGAAAAGGTAAAAAAAGATCAGCAGGGAAATGAGCAAAAACATGGCTTATCCTTTGGAGACACCAACCACGGCGGGGAGTCAGGCTCCCTCCGGACTGAAGAGGGCCCTTTCCATCAACCCGCAGAGGATATGGCCCATGAGCAAATGCCCCTCCTGTATTCTGGGCGTGGCGACGGAAGGAGAACGAAGCAGAAAATCGCAATACCCGTCCATGCATCCGGGGCGTTCGCCGGTCAGCCCTATGCGCAGCAAGCCAGACAGGCGGGCCTGCTCCAAGGCGGCCAGGATATTGGGGGAAGAGCCGGAAGTGGAATAGGCCATGAACACGTCCCCCGCCCGGCCCAGGGCCTCGACCTGCCGGGCGAAAAGGCGCTCGTAGCCGTAGTCGTTGCCGATGGCGGTGAGTATGGAACTGTCCGTGGTCAGGGCCACGGCGGGCAGGGCCGGACGGTTGAAGGCAAAACGCCCCACAAGCTCCCCGGCAATGTGCTGGCAGTCGGCCGCGCTGCCGCCGTTGCCCGCCAAAAGTATCTTGTTGCCCCCACGCAGGGCGGCCACGCAGGCCAGGGCCGCCCGCTCCAGGGCGTCGCGCAGTTCCGTGGAGGCCAGAACGGCCCGTGCCATTTCGGCCGATGCTTCCAGGTTATCCGTGATATATTGACGCAAGCGGGCACCTCCGGTCAAATATTACAAATAACTTTAAACGGGATTCTCCCCCGGATCAAGTCAATAATGCAACATGGGCCAAGAGAATCACGCGTTTGGCCCCCTTCTGGGTGCGCGTCCGCAGCGGGGCTTCCATCCGGAAGGAAACCCCGGCCTTCAGGGCAGGTCCTTGCTGTATGGCCTCACGGCCGAGGGCGGGACACAAAAGAACTGGTGGATGACAATAGAGCAATTTCAAAGCGAAATTGCTCTGGCGGCGGGGTTCGCGCAGCGCCGCCGCCCGCGAAAAACCCGCACGGCGGGTTCGGCCGAAGGCCGGAGCCAGACAGTCTTTGCCTGCCGCAGCGATGCTTTGACACCGCGTAGGCGACTATTCCACAGGACAGTGGAATAGGACGTGAAAGCGAAAGCTTTCACGCCCAAAGAGCGAGGGCCGGGACGGCCCGAGTCAAATTCACTGCGGCAGCCGTTGGCGAGTCTTCGAGCCTTACGGATGGCGACAGCAACGATTTCACCGTTAAGCGATGAGCAGAGCGTCTCAAAGTTGAAATGCTCTAAAAAGACAGGGCAATGCTCCAAAGAAGATGTTTACTCTTTGGGAGCGCCTTCCCTGGAACGCGCTTCATCCGTCAGTTCCACAAAAATATCCTGGATCATGATCACGCCCAAGGTGCGCGTACCTTCCATCACCACGGCGTAACTGCGTCCGTTTTTTACCAATTTGGCCATGATCTCCGGGATGGGCATGTCCGGAGCCAGAATGGTATAGCCTGTATCCATGACGTCAGTTACATGCGCGGCCGCTCCCAAGGCACAGACGGCATGAAAGAGATTTTCAAAATCCCATTCCCGCTCTTCCCGGCTCAGGCCGATCTGCCTTATGGTGGAGTTCATGAAACGGATGGTATCCCATATGGAAACCGCTCCCAGAAGCTCTGTTCCCTCAAAGACCAGAACGCACAAACAGCCGTTGCCGCTTTTGACGCACTCCGAAAGCTTGCGCATTACCTCCACCAGAGAGGCGTCGCCCTCCACCCGCGCATAATCCTCACGCGCCATGTCCCAGGCTCGTTTGCGCATCAACATGGCTGCATTTTCTCCTTTTATATTTGAAATATTTTCAAAATAAAATCATCCCAACTCAATGGCGGTTTACGTTTGCAACACCTTATTCAAAATCCGCCAAAACCGCTCCCACATGCAGAGGCCCCAGGCTGACCTTGGCCAACTGCTCCCGAATGCGCCACATGCCATTGCGCAGCTCATCAGCGCTTATGCCGTTGCGTGTGGCGGTATAGGCCTCGATAAAAGCGGCCAGATTGTCGCATACCTTGATCAGCTCCCCGTCTTTGGGATCATGGGCGTCATCGTTGTAAGAAGCGTGCAAGGCGTTAAAACCCTCTATACGCCGCGCCCGGCCGTTTTCCATGATACACTCCGAAAACTCCGAACCTATTTCCAGTCCCAGATAATAAACCAGACGCGCCGTCAAATCGGCCCATCCTTCTTTACGCAGAGGGGCGAAGACCCTACGATGCAACTCCTCCTCTTCATAAGCGCGAATCAGGCTATCCAGATCGTGTACGGACTTTTTCACCGGTGAGATGATGTCCCGCGTCAGAAGCTCCGGTAGATCATGAAACAAAGCGCAGAAAAAATTATTCACCCTGCGGGCTGTGCCGGCCCCCACCGCCAGACTGAAAAAATAGGCGTAACAGGCCACAAAAAACATATGCCCCATGACGGAAGTTTCCGGAATACGCGGCGTTTGCGACCAGCGTTTCTGAAAGCGCAGCTGCCCGCAGAGCTTGGCAAAATCACCCAAGGCGGTTTTATCCGGTCCCAACATGGCCTTGAAGCCAATCAAATCCTCACGCTGGGCCAGCTTGCGCTCAAAATCCCTGATGATCTCCGGCATTTCCGGGTCAAAGCTGTTCATGCCGCTCAACAGGTTCAACTCCCATCCGCTGGCAAAAGTATGCGCCGCGTCCAGAATGCGGGAAGCCAAATCGTTTTTATCCGGAGAAAGCAGATGTTCTTTGAGACGCAGCCAGAAATCACCTTCCAGCCCGATGAAGAGCGGCTCCAGTTCGTTCAGCGCCCACATGGCCAGATCGCGGTAATGCTCCGGATTGCGCCGTATGCGGTAAAACACCGGCGGCTTGATGTCCGTAATGACCAGGCGCAGAAAGTAGTCGAACATGGCCCGTTCCACCACTTCTTGTTCCAATGCCAAGCGCTGGACCGGAGAAAGACCGCCGGCGTTAAGACGGCACAATATCCAGGCCAGAATCATCTTGTGCGCCTGCTTGTCCGCCTCAATAAACTCCATGGGCCGCAGTTTGTCGTTCCAGCGCTTCATGTACGCCCCGGCAAAGACAAACTGCAAAAGACTTTTGCGAATATGCGCCACCGTCAACCCCACTCTTTTATGCCCTTTCGCCGCTGGCAACGGCCCAAGCCATGGTCTTGCGCCCCGCCCTTCAGGGCGGGCGCAGGCTTATCCGGCCTTCCGGCCGGGGTCTCAAACCACAAAGGAACAGAGGATAAACTTAGTCGGAAAATCCGTTAAAATACCATGCCCGCCAAGATCATCCTATTAAAACAGGGGCCGTGTCAATCCCCTGCCCGATCACACGGAGCGGACGCGCCTTGATGCTGTCGATCCGGGCCGCCTTTTTTCACATGTGCGCGCCCTCCGCCGCCTGCCTGGATTTGCCTTTAAAAACTTTTTCTGTTAAAAAATATGCTTTAAAAATATCTGAAAAAGAGTTTCAGAGCGGATCAACTTTTCAACGACGAGCGCACGCAAGCGCCGCTTGCGCTGTCGGTTGACAGGGCATTTTCAAAGTGAAAACGCCCTGTATTGCAACCGTTCCATATTTCCAGGCCAGGTGTTCAATGCCCCAGAAATATCCCTTTGAGTACATTGTTGATGAAAACTTTTTCAAGGCCAACCAGCGCAAAGAGACAGTCATGCTCATTGTCAACGACAACGAAACGCATATTGTGCATCTGGAAGGCTATACCAAACTGGGGAGCGGCCTATACCGCCTTTTGGGCAGCAACCCGCCGCCGGGCAAAGAAAATTACACCGCTATCCTGCGTATAGGCCGCAAAATGTGAAGCAGCCCGGCCCCGCAGGCGCGCCCCATGAAAAAATACCCCCTCCCCGCGCAACGCGTCCTCCAAGCCATGAGTCTGGGCCTTTTTCTCTGGTTTTTATGGCGCGCATCCTGGCCTCTGGCCGGGGACATCCCCACGGAGATATTTCTGCGCCTGGACCCCCTGGCTGTGCCGCTTCTTTCTCTGGCCCAGCGGGAAATCATCCTCCCCCTCTGCCCCGCCCTGCTGGTACTGGCCCTGACCCTGGCGCTCGGCAGGGTCTTTTGCGGGCATATCTGTCCCCTGGGGGGCACCCTGGATCTGGCCCGTTTTCTGGGCAAGCGGATCCTCCCGCCCGCTCAGGCCGTCCAAAACGCGGCCGCGCCCAAGGCCGCCAAGCCCGGCCCAAACCCACAACGGATAAAATACCTGTTTCTGGCCCTTATGCTGGGCGCGGCCCTGCTTGGGGTCAACCTGGCCTTCTGGGGTTCGCCCCTGGCCCTGGTCACGCGCCTTTACGCCCTGCTTATCCACCCCTTGCTGCTTCTGGCCGCCGAAGCCGGACTCAAGCTCGCCCGCCTGCTCGCCGCCGGCATCAATCCAGACTGGCCGGGCTACATATCCGTAACGCCGCGCCACTTTGACGGCTTGTATTTTTTGCTTTTCTTCTTCGGCATACTTTTCATTTTGGAACGTTTCAAACCGCGCTTCTGGTGCCGCTGCCTCTGCCCGGCCGGGGCGCTGCTCGGTCTTTTGAGCCCGCGTCCGCTCTGGCGGCGCTCCGTCCAAGGCTGCACGCATTGCGGCCTTTGCGCCGGTGCCTGCCCAGGCGCGGCCATTACCCCTGACGGAGAAAAAACCGACCATTCCGCATGTCTGACCTGCCAAGGATGCGTACGCCTCTGTCCAGGCGGGCATGCGCGCTTTACCCTGCAAAGCCTCCGGCGGGAAATGACCGGGGATGCCGCCGCCCCGCCCGCCGCCCTGCCCGGCCGCCGCGCCTTTGCCGCCCTGACCGGGGCCGGAATGCTCCTGGCCGGGGCGCGCTACGTAGGCGGTTCTTCCCTGGCGCTCCTTTCCGGGCGTGGACCTCTGCCCGCGCACAACCTGATCCGCCCGCCCGGAGCCTTGCCGGAAGAAGATTTTCTCATCCGCTGCCTGCGCTGCGGGCAGTGCATGAAGGTTTGCCCCAGCAATGGCCTGCAGCCGGTAACTTCACTGGCTGCCGGCGTTGAGGGGCTGTTCAGCCCGACCCTGGTTCCACGCCACGGCCCCTGTGAGCCGGATTGCCACGCCTGCGGCCGGGTCTGCCCCAGCTTCGCCATACGCGGTCTGCCCCTGCAAGAAAAACAATGGGCCAAAATCGGCACGGCCGTAATCCTGCCGCAGCGCTGCCTGGCTTGGGCCGAAGGCCGCAGTTGCGTGGTCTGCCAGGAAGTCTGCCCCTATGGGGCGGTACGCCTCATGCGGCGTGAAGGCGGCGTGCCCGCCCCGGCCTTGCGCCCGGAGCGTTGCTTTGGTTGCGGCTACTGCGAACGACATTGCCCGGTACGCCTTCCCGCCATTATAGTGGAGCCGCTCAACGCCCTGCGCCTGGCCGGCGGAAGCTACCAAACCCTGGGCCGTGAGGCGGGGTTGAATCTTTCCCCCGGTTTTCAGGGTGAAGCCCCGCCCCCGGATATACCGCCGGACTCCCTGCCCCCCGGCTTTACGGAATAAGTCAATAATGCGGCATTGGCCGAGAGAAGCACGCGTCTTGCGCCACCCGGATTGAGATCATTGCAAATGTGTGCTATGATTTTAATCCCTTTGGACATGGGAGACGTGGCGTCTCCTCTTATATATATTATTTTCTTTTTCACCGCTGATTCCTTCACCGTTGGAATTGCGGTGTTTTCACCCCTGTAGGCATAATGTATGCCGTGCGTATCCTCTTTTGCGTTCATGACGCCACATAACTTAATTCACCCACATTTACAACATGGGGCGCACATGGCCTGGCACCCATTGGTAGTCAGAACAGGGTACGGACGGCATAGCCGTGTTCACCCGCGTAAGCGCGAAACCGGCACTCCGGTACGGAATATTTTGCCATCACCCACAAGGGCGGTTCAGCGGTAAACCGCTGTCTTTCTTTTTGACTTCATTGTAGGTATGCTCCTTCCGGCAAGGAGACCTTTTATGGCCAGCAACAGCTTCGGCTTGTTCTTTCGTTACAGCACCTGGGGCGAATCCCACGGCCCGGGCATAGGCGTACTCGTGGACGGCTGCCCGCCCGGCCTGCCTCTGCATGAGGATCTGCTCAATGCGGCCCTGGCCCGGCGCGCCCCCGGACAAAACCCCTTTACCTCGCCCCGCGCGGAAAAGGACGAGGCGCGCATACTTTCCGGCGTATTTGAAGGTAAAAGCAGCGGAGCGCCCATCAGCATCCTGATCGAAAACCGCGATGCCGCCTCCTCCTCCTATGCCCCGCTGGCCGATCTGCTGCGGCCCGGGCACGCCAATTTCACTTATCTCGCCAAATACGGCTGTTTTGATTACTGCGGCGGAGGGCGCGCCTCCGCCAGAGAAACCGCAGCCCGCGTAGCCGCCGGGGTGGTAGCGCGGCAGCTCGTTGCTTCTTTATGCGGGGCGGTTGTGGCCGCCTGGCTGGAGGCCGTGGGCACAGCCCGCGCAGCTTTACAAGCGGATGCGGGACGGGCTGCGGCCTTTGCCGGACAAAGCCCCCTGTTCGCGCCGGATGCGGAAGCGGAGCGGCTTTTCCAACAGGAGTTGACGCAGGCTGTGCAGGAAGGTGATTCCGTGGGCGGGGTGGCGCGTTTTAACATCAGCGGCGCGCCCGTGGGTTTGGGCGATCCTGTCTATGAAAAACTTTCCGCCCGCTTGGGCTATGCCATGCTCAGCATTCCAGGCTGCAAGGGTTTTGAGCTGGGCGAGGGCTTTGCCGCTGCCGCCGGGCGCGGCTCCAACCTGAATGACCCCTTTATCTTGCGCGACGGCCGCCCCGCCTGCTCCTCCAACCACGCCGGGGGCACCCTGGGGGGCATCAGCAACGGTGAGCCCATATATGGGCGAGCGGCCTTCAAGCCCACCTCCAGCATAGGCCTGGAGCAGTCCACCCTGGATTTGCGCGGTCAGGAAGCCGTGCTGCGCCTGCCCCCCGGCTCGCGCCACGACCCCTGCACGGCGGTGCGGGCTGTGCCTGTGGTGGAGGCCATGTGCTGGCTGGTCCTGGCCGACGCCCTGCTCATGCGCCGCGCCCTGGGAGAAGCCCCATGCTCATAGGCGTACTGCGCAAAAAGACGCTGGCCGAACTGGATATGGCCCTGCGCCGCCTGGACGCGTCTCTTTATGACCTGCTGGAACTACGCCTGGACAGCCTGGAAGATTTTTCTCCCCAAGGCATCGCCGCCCTGCGCCCGCCGCTGCCGGTCATCTATACCCTGCGCCGCCAAGAAGAAGGGGGCGGCTACCCCTGGAGTGAAAAAAAACGCCTGGAGCATCTCCATGCCCTCATGCGCCTGCACCCGGCCCGCATGGATCTGGAAGCGTCCCTGTCCGTGCGGGATATAGCCGCCCTGCGGGTCGTATCGCCGCAAACCGGCATCATCCTCTCCCGGCACTATTTCGCCTCCACCCCGCCGGACCTGGACGCGGTACTGGCCGCCATGCGGGCCAGGGCCCCGGAAGGGGTCATTTACAAAATAGCGGCCATGGCCCAAAACACCCTGGACGCTCTGGATATGCTGCTCTTTTGCAAGCGTTCCGGCCCGGCGGTGCTGGGCATATCCATGGGCCAGGCCGGGGAAAGCACGCGCATCCTGGCCCCTGTCTATCACTGCGGCCTGTGTTACTGCCCGGTGGAAGAAGCTTCCGCCCCAGGACAGATCCCGGCCGCCACCCTGCGCGGGACATACAACTTCGCCTCCCTAAACCCGCGCACGGCTGTATATGGGCTGTTGGGCGATCCGGTGGAGCAAAGTTCCGGACATGCGCTGCACAACGCCCTGAACAAACAACACGGCCTGGAGGCGGTTTATGTGAAATGGCCGGTGCGCGGGGAGGAACTGCCTGGGGCTCTGGAGCGCCTGCACCGCCTGGGGGTGAGCGGCCTGAGCGTTACCATGCCGCACAAGCGGGCCGTGCTGCCTCTGCTGGCGCGCCTGGATGAAGCGGCACGGGCCATAGGCGCGGCCAACACCCTCACCCGCACGGAGCAAGGCTACACCGGCAGCAACACTGACGGAGAAGGGGCCATGCGCGCCCTGCGCCAAGCCGGGACCGACCCTGAGCATAAGCGCGTCTTCGTCCTGGGCGCGGGCGGGGCGGCGGCCGCCTTTCTCCATGCGGCCGCCCCACATGCCCGGAGCATCCGGGTCTTTAACCGCACCCCTGGCAAAGACCTGCCCGCCGGACTGCGCTCCCTGTCCTGGAGCGATCTCAAAAGCTCCGGAGAGGCGGATCTGCTGGTCAATGCCCTGCCCTTTGACGCTGCCTTTGATTTTTCCGCCCTGTCCTTCCCCCCCGGCGGCACGGCCCTGGATCTATCCTATAACCGGGAAAGCGCCTTTTTGCATCAGGCCGCGCTGCACGGCTGCCGCTGCCTGGACGGCAGCGCCATGTTCCGGGAGCAGGCTATGCTTCAGCGGGATATCTGGGGGCTGTAAGGGCATTTTAACTTTGAGACGCTCTGCCCGGCATTCCGCAGCGAGAGTGAATTTTGACTCAATGCAGAGGGGGTCCGGGGGGAATGATTCCCCCCGGATGGGGTTTGGGGCGACAGCCCCAAATATACAAACAAATTACTCTATTTAATCTCGACTTCGGCCCCGGCTTCCACCAACTGCTTCTTGGCGTCTTCGGCCTTGTCCTTGGCCACGGCCTCCAGAACGGTGGACGGAGCGCCGTCAACCTTGTCCTTGGCTTCTTTAAGGCCCAGGCCGGTCAGGGCGCGCACGACTTTGATCACATTAATCTTGTTGGCACCGGCGGCCTTGAGCAGCACGTCAAATTCGGTCTTTTCCTCTTCCACCGGGGCGGCCGCAGCTGCCGGGGCGGCGGCCACAGCCATTGCCGGGGCGGCGGCGGAAACGCCGAATTTCTCTTCCAGCTCCTTGATAAACTGGGAAAGCTCCAGCACGGTCATGTTGGAAATAAAATCAACTACCTGTTCTTTGGTGACGGACGACATTTTTTTCTCCTTGGGATTTTTCGGCTAGGCGGCCTTTTTTTCTTCCACGGCTTTAAGCGCGTAAAGCAGGCCGCGAATGACATTGCCTAAAAGCGATACAAAGTTGGTCGGCACGGCGTTGAGCGTACCGAGGGTCATGGCCAGAAGTTCCTGTTTGCCCGGCAACTTGGCCAGGTCTTCCAACTGGGCGGCGCCAAGCACTTGGCCTTCAAGGCTGGCGTGCTTGATTACCAGGGTTTTGCTGGTTCTGGCGCTGTCCGTTACGGCTTTGGCCAAGGCTACCGGATCTTGGTGCCCGACAGCCACGCCGCAGTTTTCGCGGAACAAATCCTTCAGGCCTTCATGGGCCGTACCGGTAAAGGCAATGCGTGCCAGGGTATTCTTCACGATAATCAATTCTCCGCCCGCTGCGCGAAGTTTGACCCTGAGCTGCGTCATTTCTTCCACCGACATGCCCTTGAAGTCGGAGATCACCGCGATGGGCGCGTCATTTACAGCGGCTTTAATCCGCTCTATGACCACGG
This sequence comes from Deltaproteobacteria bacterium, assembly GCA_031280335.1. Taxonomy (GTDB): domain Bacteria; phylum Desulfobacterota; class Desulfovibrionia; order Desulfovibrionales; family Desulfovibrionaceae; genus WRHT01. The sequence continues at coordinate 14,904 of JAITGZ010000217.1, forward strand.
CTTTATCGTTTCTGTTCACTCGACTCTCCTAAGTGAGGGTTGCTGGCGGAATAACTGAGCCAAAAGATTTCATCTCGGCAGGAGATTAAGGCCCGGCGTACGCCCGGCCGCCTGCTGTCTTCGACCCAAAAATTCCATGTCCTCTGCCAAAAGCCGCCGCAAAGCGGCCATCCGCCGGGGCGAGGCCAGGGAGGAAAACCCTGTGCAAGCACATAACCGGCGGAAAATACCTTGAACTGTCGGGCCTATGGTCCAAGCCCCGTCCGGGGAATACACCCCACAGACAGAACGCCAACAAAATATCGGGGCTATCGCCCCAAAGCCCATTTGGGGGAATGACTCCCCCAACCCCCCTCAATATTTTTCAACCGCTTCACGGCTGAAAAAGCAACCGGGTTTACAAAGGGGTTAAAGCCCGCCCGGCGCTTGCGCTGCCGGTTGACAGAGCGTTTTCAAAGCTAAAATGCTTTAATGTTCAATAAATTTGGCAATAATCGCCGGGTCCACTCTAAAGCCCGGCCCCATGGTGGTGGAAACCGCCATGCTCAACATGTAAGAACCTTTGGCCGCTGAAGGACGCAAACGGTTGACCTCGGACAGAAGCGCTTTGAGGTTGCCCAGGATCTTTTCCTGGCCGAAGGAGACCTTGCCCAAAGGGGCGTGCAGCACCCCGGCTTTGTCTACCCTGAACTCCACCCGGCCGCCCTTGACCTCTTTAACCGCTGTGGCCACATCAAAGGTAACCGTGCCGGTCTTGGCGTTGGGCATAAGCCCGCGCGGGCCCAGAATACGCCCGATCTGGCCCACCAGGGCCATGACATCCGGGGTGGCTATGGCGGAGTCAAAATCCAAAAAACCTTCCTTGACTCTGGCCACCAGTTCCTCACCTCCGGCAAAATCCGCGCCGGCGGCCTTGGCTTCAGCCTCTTTTTCGCCCTTGCAAAATACGGCCACACGCACAGTCTTGCCCAGGCCGTGCGGCAGAGCAATGGCACCGCGCACCATCTGATCCGAATATTTGGGATCAACCCCCAGCCGCAGGGCCAGATCCACAGTCTCATCAAACTTGGCGTAAGCGGAGGCCAAAGCCTTGCCCACCGCCTCCTCCACCGGGAGTTTGTTTGAAAGGTCGATATTTTCCGCAGCTTTACGGTATTTTTTTCCATGTTTGGGCATTATACCCACCTTACCTTCACTCGTTTGAATCTCCTGCCGCATGGAGCGCGGCAGTACGGTTGATTAAACGTCAGTTCACGTCCAGGCCCATGCTCCTGGCCGTCCCCAGAATGGAACGTTTGGCGGCGTCCAAATCTTTGGCGGTGAGGTCCTGGAGTTTCAGGCGGGCGATCTCTTCCACTTCCTTCATGCTGATGGCGCCGATCTTGGTACGATTCGGCTCGCCTGAACCTTTTTCCTTTTTGGCGGCCTTGAGCAGCAGCACCGAGGCCGGAGGGGTCTTGGTGATGAAGCTGAAGGAACGATCCTGATAAACGGTGATGATTACCGGGATAATCGTACCTTTCTGGTCCGCTGTTTTGGCGTTGAAGGCCTTGCAGAATTCCATAATGTTCAGGCCGTGCTGCCCCAAGGCCGGACCCACCGGCGGCGAGGGGTTGGCCACTCCGCCGGGAATCTGCAGTTTAATTTTGGCAATTTCTTTTTTAGCCATGCTGAGTTTTCCTTACCTGACTGCGGCCGCGCCCTGGGCGCGAACCGATGCCTCCTGGCCCTAGCCCTTGGAGACCTGTCCGAAATCAAGCTCCACCGGGGTCTGTCTGCCGAAGATGGAGACGGATACCCGGAGTTTGCCTTTGTCAAAGTTTACGTCTTCCACCACCCCGTTAAAGCCGCCAAAGGGGCCGTCAATCACCCGCACCTCGTCGCCGCGCTCAAAGTTGAATTTGGGCCGGGGCTGTTCGTGCCGGGTTTCCATCATGGAGATGATGCGCTCGGCCTCGCTGTCCAGCATGGGGGCGGGGCGGTTTTTGCCGCCGACAAAACCGGTTACCTTGGGGATGGACTGAATAAGATGCCATGATTCATCCGTCATGCTCATGCGCAGCATGACATAACCCGGAAAAAACTTGCGGGTGGAGGTTTTTTTGGCTCCGTGCGCCAGTTCAATGATGCGTTCGGTGGGAACGATCACTTCATCTACGGCACCCCCGTCCTGCCCGGTGCGCATCATTTCGCGTATGGTCATCTCCACCCGGTTTTCAAAACCGGAATAGGTATGCACGATGTACCAGCGTTTACGGGGTTGGGCGGTTTCGTTTTCGTTCATCTTATATTCCCAGCGTGCTTATGCCCTTGACCGCCCAAACCAGGGCCCAGTCAATAACCCCCAGGAACAGCGCCATGATGACCACCAGTATGAGCACAGCCAGGGTGGTTACCCGCACTTCCGCCTTGGTGGGCCAGGTAACTTTTTTCAGTTCCGCCTTAGATTCCTCAAAATAGGCGCGGGCCTGCGCAATCTTCTGCGCCGGGACGCCGCTCCCCCCAGGATCTTCGGATTTGGTATTTTTTGCGCTCATATATTTTTCTTCCTGATGCGAATACGCGAAAATGGCAGGGCAGGAGGGATTTGAACCCCCAACCTACGGTTTTGGAGACCGCCGCTCTACCGTTGGAGCTACTGCCCTGTGTGCCGCCGTTTAGGATGCCTCGCCCGTCACGCGCCCTTTATCCGGGCCGGTCAGAGGGGCGGGCGACCCGCCGCGTACTTGTGTAAAGCGTTACCTGGTCTCGCGGTGCAGGGTAACCTTCTTGTCCCACGGACAGTATTTTTTAAGTTCCAGCCTGCCGGTGGTCTTCTTTTTATTTTTGCTGGTGGCGTAATTGCGCCGCTTGCACTCGGTGCAGGCCAGCAGGATGTTGTGTCGCGCTTCGCCGGCCATAGCTTACTCCAGAATTTCCGTTACCGCTCCAGCGCCCACGGTATGACCGCCTTCGCGTATGGCGAAGCGCAGGCCCTGTTCCATGGCGATGGGGTGAATGAGCTGCACGAGAAAAGTGGAATTGTCGCCGGGCATAACCATTTCCACCCCTTCCGCCAGCTGGATCACCCCGGTGATGTCCGTGGTGCGGAAGTAAAACTGCGGGCGGTAGTTGGAAAAGAAGGGGGTATGCCGGCCGCCTTCTTCCTTGGAAAGCACGTACACCTCGGCCTTGAACTTGGTGTGCGGGGTGATGGATTTGGGGGCCGCCAGCACCTGGCCGCGCTCCACTTCCTCACGCTTGACACCGCGCAGCAACACGCCCACATTGTCGCCGGCCTGGCCCTGATCCAAAAGTTTGCGGAACATTTCCACGCCGGTGCAGGTGGTCTTTTGGGTGTCGCGGATGCCGATGATTTCCACTTCATCCCCCACCTTGACGATGCCACGGTCAATACGGCCTGTAACCACGGTACCCCGGCCGGAAATGGAGAATACGTCCTCAATGGGCATGAGGTAGGGCTTGTCCACATCGCGCATGGGCTCTGGAATGTAGGAATCGCAAGCGTCCAAAAGGCTCAGTACGCCTTTGACGTCTTCAGAGTTGATGTCGCCGGATTCCAGCGCCTTGAGGGCGGAACCGCGCACCACCGGGATGGCGTCGCCGGGGTAGCCGTAGCTGGTCAAAAGCTCGCGCACTTCCAGCTCCACCAGTTCCAGCAGTTCTTCGTCATCCACCATGTCGCACTTGTTCAGAAAGACCACCAGGGTGGGCACGCCCACCTGACGGGCCAGCAGAATATGCTCGCGGGTCTGGGGCATGGGGCCGTCCGTGGCCGCCACCACCAAAATGGCCCCGTCCATCTGGGCCGCGCCGGTGATCATGTTTTTGATGTAGTCGGCGTGACCGGGGCAGTCCACATGCGCATAATGGCGCTTTTCGGTCTCATACTCCACATGCGCGGTGGAGATGGTGATACCGCGTTCTTTTTCCTCCGGGGCCTTGTCTATTTCATCAAAAGAGATGAATTTGCCCTGGCCGCGCATCTGGGCCACCTTGGTGATGGCCGCCGTCAAAGTGGTTTTGCCGTGGTCGATATGGCCGATGGTGCCGATATTGACGTGAGGCTTGTTGCGCACAAATTTGTCCTTACCCATGATTGACTCCCTGCTTCTATTTTTGCGATGGTTAATTAAGCTGAAATACCCCTGGAGCCCACAAGCAGGATTGAACTGCTGACCTCGTCCTTACCAAG
>JAITGZ010000224.1 GCA_031280335.1 Deltaproteobacteria bacterium
GCGCACGGACAACGGCGCTGACTATGTAGCCAGACACATGGAGCGGGTGCTTTTGGACATGGATATCCTGCATGATGTCTGCAATCCGTTTTCCCCGCAGGAAAAACCTTTTGTGGAGCGAATATTTCGCACATTTTTACATGACACGGTTGAAACGCTGACCGGGTATGCAGGCCACAATGTAACAGAGCGCAAGGCTCTGGAAGCGCGGCGCAGCTTCGCCCAACGCATGATGACGCAAGACGCGAAAGTTGAACTGCGTCTTAGCCCCGAAGAACTGCAAAGCATCTGCGATCAATGGGCAAATAATACCTATCAGCACCAAAAGCACAGCAAGCTGGGCTGCACGCCGTACGAAAAGGTTTTGTCATATGCCGGCGGGGTGCGCCGGGTACAGGACGCGGAAGCGCTGCGCCTGCTCTTCCTTCCCTGCCCTGGGGATGGCGCCAGAAAGGTGCAGAAAGACGGCGTACGCCTTTTTAATGACTTGTACATATCCCCGGAACTGGCCCTGCACGTCAAACGGCATGTGCAAGTGCGCGTAGATGACGCCGATCTGGGCCTAATTTATATCTATAACCTGGACGGCACGGAATACATCTGCGCGGCCAGGGGAGTTAAACACGCCGGGCTTTCCCAGAACGATCTCCAATCCATCGCCCAGGCCGCCCGTCATCTGCAAAACAGCCATATGCGCGGGGGCAAAGCCTCCATGCGCGCGGCGGCGGAGGCCATAAATCCGGATCAAACAGCCTATGAGAGAATGAAGTCGGATGACGCACGCGCCCGGCGCATCGAAGCCGAGCAGCCCCTACGGGCCGAACTTATGGACATACATAGCACCCCGGCGCTGGAAAGCGCTGCGGATGCGAATGCGTCAAGGTCCGCTTCTTGGACACCCGCGCCCATGACGCAGCAGCAGATAGCAGCCAAGGAAAAGGCCGTAATTTTGGCGAAAGACGCCCCGAAACCGAAACCGATTGACGCCGGGGAACAGCGCTACGCGCGGGCATGTAATCTGCGCGGGCGCACGAATGCCGGGCAGCGCCTGAATCCCGATGATGAGCGCTGGTTACTCGGCTATGAGCGCTCAAACGAATTTCACCGGCAAAAAACACTGCATGAAATGCGCGGCGCCATGCTGCGTATCGCCTGACATACCAAGGAGAGACCGAGACCATGCAAAAACAGATTCATGCAAGCGGCGTTTTGCCCACGCGCAATGTCGCGCTCCTGATGGAGCTGACGGAACAGCTAAAGAACCGCACCCCCGGCCTGCCCGGCATGGGCACTTTTTACGGGCCCACGGGCTACGGCAAAAGCAAGGCCATCGTCTTTTGCGCCATATCGCACCAGGCATACTATATACAGGTAAAGGGGCTATGGAACTGCAAGTATCTGCTGGAACAGATCCTAAGTCAGATGAACATACAGCCCGCCCGCACCATGTCGCCCATGCTGGAACAGATCGGGCAGCAACTGGCCCTTTCCGGACGCCCGCTGATCATCGACGAAGCGGACTTGCTCTTTCGCAAAGGCATGATCGAGGTAACGCGGGACATATACGAAAGCTCGCAAGGCGTGGTCATTCTTGTAGGTGAAGAAACTTTGCCCGGTCAATTGGAGAGGATCGAGCGCATCCACGGCCGGATGCTGGATTGGGTGGCCGCGCAGCCTACCGACCTTGACGACGCCAGGCTTTTCAGCGGCTATCACTGTCCGGATTTGGACATAAAAGACGATTTGCTGGCGCGGCTCATCGACGCCACCCACGGATCAGCGCGTTATATCTGCACCAACCTGGCCAGGGTGAAAGAGTTCGCCCTGGTACACGGCTTAAGCGCCATATCCTCGGCGGACTACACCGGCGGCCTTTTCACGGGCACGCCCCCGGAACGGCGCAGAGTATGAGCCGCCGCCCCATAACCGCAGAGGCCGCCGGGGCAGGTGCCCGGCCATACGGCCGCAGGGCCGTATGGCAAGCCATACGCGAAATGAAAGAATTTACCACTACAGAGCTGCACCTGCGTCTGCCCCACATAAGCCCCAATGTAGTGAAGGAATATGTAACTTCACTAAGCAAAGGCGGCTACATCGAAGCTATAGGCAGGGAAAAACTGCCGGGCTCCGGCCGCAAGGGGCGCGTTACGCGGTACAAACTGGCGCGGGATACAGGCGTGGACGCGCCGCGCCTGCGGTCGGACGGTTCGGAACTGCCGCCCACGGATCAACAGAAGATGTGGCTGACCATGAAAATCATACATCCATTTTCAGTTGATGAACTGGCCTGCAGCGCCGGGGCAACACTTACCGCCGCGCGGCATTACACCCACAGCCTCTTTAATGCCGGGTATCTGGCCCGGCAGGGCGGCTTCGGTAACCAGGGGGGAACTTACAGTATGATCCGCAACACCGGCGGCCTTGCGCCGATGGTCTGCCGGGCGCGCGTGGTCTTTGATCCCAACCTGAACGAGATCATCTGGCATGAGGAAATTGAACCGTGAACATGTTGGACAAGGTCACAGCAGCCTGGGGCACAGAGATGCCCGCCTGGGTTCGAACACTGGCTGCGGCCTGCCACGGCGCATCGCTGCGCAAGACCGCGTCCAAACTGGGCGTCAGTCCGGCCATTGTTTCGCTGGCCATCAATAATAAGCGCCGGGACCTGGATTTTATCAAGTCGCGGGTGGAACAGCATCTGATGACTGTTCAAGTCGGCTGTCCCGTATTTGGAGTCATCAGCGGCAACCGGTGTTTGGAGAAACAGGCCGCGCCCTTCAGCGCCGCCAATCCCCTGGGCATACAGCTATACCGGGCCTGCCGGAACGGCTGCCCGAATTTCAGAGCCGGGGGCGCTGCCCCCGGCCCCCCCGCCCAAGGGGTTCACCCCTTGGGGAACCCATCCAAAAGGAGAGGAAAATGAGCATCGCCCATGATCTGGAAACCTTCGGCATACATCTGCGCCTGCTATTGCAGCGCGGCAACCCGGCGGAAATGCGTGAAGCCGCCCCGGACGTGTCCGACTGCCTGGAGGACATAACCGAACGCGTGCGCGGCCTGGAAGCCGCGGCAATGAGAGAAAATCATGTCTAAAAACACGCGGATCAAGGCTGATCCTTTTGTGGTCGCGGATCTGGCCAGGGCGGAAAGCGCCCTGCAGGAGCTGGCCGCCCTGGAACGCCAGACCGGCCTGATTGAAGCCGGGCTGAACGAAGGCATTGACGGCATGAAAGAAACGGCCAAGGCCGAGGCCGCCCCCCTGGAAGAACGCAAAAAAGCCATTACCGACGCCCTGGCCGTGTTTTTGAAGATGAACCGGACATCGATACTGAAAGACAAAAAGAGTCTGGAACTGGCCTTCGGCGTCATGGGTTTTCGCGCCTCTTCCTCCATCTGCCAGATCAAGGGCGTAAGCCATGAGATGACCCTTCAGCGTATGAAAGACGCGGGGCTGCCCGAAGGCATACGTATCAAAGAAGAGCTGGACAAAGACGCGGTAAGGGGCTGGCCGGCCGAGCGCCTCGCCCTGGTGGGGCTGAACAGGGTGGAAAAGGATCAGTTCTTTGTGGAGCTGAAAGAAGAAAAACTGGGAGACGCGGAGGGTAAAAGATGAATGACAACATTGATTATGCAGGGCTTGTAATGCTGGCTGAGAATAATTGGGCCGAGTTTGTGGAATTGTGCGGCGAGGAGGATGACGCTGAACGCACCGTGCAGGCCCTGCGCGAAATGGCCGGCATGGGGGCCGCAGCGGATTGAAAAAGCCCCCCGCGCGAACAGGGGGCCGTTTGACAGCATCGATGAGGTTAAAGGCATGAACAGCGGGTTTTACGCTTTATCCCCTTCCAGGGCCTGGGAACACAGGTCAAGGATGACCCACAGCCCGGCCCGGGCATCCGGCGACAAGCTCAATTGCCCGCTGGCCGGGCCGCAGCACAAAGCTTCGCGCAGCAAATCCAGCATACGGGCCACGTCTTCAGGCGCGGTCATATCACACCTCCCGCGCCAGGCGGCGCACCCGGGCCAGGATTTTGCGCACCGTGTCGCGGTGGCAGCCGATGAGCCGGCCTATCTCCGTCCGGCTGAGGCCCTTATTTTCATAGCGGCGTATTTTGCCGGCCCGGGCCAGATCATCGCGCCCGCGCATGAGGCGCCTGCCCTCCTTTATGCCGTCCAAATACCCCTGTTTGGCGGCCGTCTCCAAAATCACCGCCGGGGGCAGGGCGCGGGCCGCGCCGCAGGCCAGGGCCTCAGCGCGGGCGCGATCCAGGGCGGCGGCCTCCAGGGCGTTGAAAGCATCGATGTACTTGAGCTTCCAGAGGATGGCCGCCTTGCCGGTAAAGCCCATGGCCAGCAGGCTGAAGGCGTCGCGGGTGAGGTTGTAGCAGGGCAGGGCGCGGCCGATGGAGTCAGTGTATTCATTGAGCGCAAAATTGCGCTCAATGAAATCCTTGGGACACATGGCGCGGATGCGCTCAATATCCCGCAGAATTTCCTTGTGTTTTTTTTGAAAGCGCAGGGCGACTTCCCGGCTGCTGACTACGGCCTTGCCTTCATAAACAAGAACGGATACTTCCAAATGAGCCATGATACTCTCTCCTTCTTAGAGGGTTTTGTGGTTAGGCCCCTGCCCGGAGTAGTGATCCGGGCAGAGGGCTGTTTTTATTTCTTGTCTTGCCACCCTGGAAAAGCTTTCTCCAAGGCATCAAAAACAAGCTGTTTAAGGGTTTTACGCTCATGTGCGGCAAGCTCTTTCATCTTGTACCGCTCCGTCTCTGATACCCGAAACGAAATCATTGAATCCTTCTTTTCCTCCATCACACCTCCTTATTTTTTAATTTTGTACTACAAATATAAAAAGATGTCAATCCCTTTTTTCCAAAAAAACCTGTTGGGTGGGGGGCGGGAAAATTTCCCTTGCGTTTTTGGCGCGGGTGGGTATGTTGAAAAGGAAGCGGGCCGGGACGCGCTTGACACGCGCCCGGCCCTGGGACAGTCCCCCGAGTTTTTTCACTCAGTTTCTTGCCCCGGTATGGAATCCTCAGTTCCTACCGGGGCCTCTTATTCATTCCCTGAAAAGCCAGCGAACGATAAGCGCTACCCCAACGCCCGCAAGGACGTTGAAGAGGAACTGCTCCATAAGGCAACCTCCTTTACGGAGGACTGCCCCAGGGGAATCTTGCCCCGCGAGCCGGCAAAAAGTCAAGCGGGGGGCTGTAAAAAAGCTTTGCGCCCTGCCCCGCGCCGGGGCTTGTGGGGCTGAGCATGGCCGCGATTCTGCTTGATTTTGCCACCGGGCTGCCTTTGCCGGCGGCGGCTGAAGGGGTTCCCTCCCCCGGCGGCGGCCGCGCCGGCGGGCAAAGCGGCGCGGGGGCGGCGGAAGGGCGCCGCGCCATGCTGGCCAAGGTACATATCGCCCTGCCCCGGCTGTACGGGCAGCTTGGCGGTTTTTCTGAAGATGTTTACCGTTATGTTTTGCGAGAGCGGTGGGGCGTGGACAGCGCGGGGGCGATGAGCCTGGCCCAGCTGGACGAACTTTTGCGTTATCTGGCCGGTTTATGCGCCGGCGGGCGTTTGGGGCTGTTCGGGCGCAGGGTAGCCGCCCGGCGGCAAGGCCGCCTTGCGGTAGCCGTTAGGTGGCAAGGCCGCCTTACGGATAGCGACAGCAGCGATACGGATAGCGACAGCAGCGATACGGATAGCGACAGCATCGATACGGATAGCGACAGCAGCGATAGGGATAAAAGCGCGGCCGGGCGTTATCCGTATCTGACCGGCCCATTAATCGCCAAAATCAACGCTCTGCTTACGGAAAAGGGCTTGAAGCAGGGGCGTTTTGTCGGGCTGGAGTATGCCGAGGGCATCCTGACCAGGCAAACCAGCCGCCTGCCGGGCGGGGCGGTGAAAAGTCTGGATCAGGCCACGCCCCGGCAGCTCGCCGCCGTTATCGCGGCTTTGGACAAAGACGGCAAGAGAAAAAAGAGTGGCTGAAACCTGGGTATCCTATCCGGAGCTGGAAGACATTATCGGCAAGGACAAGGCGGGGCAGCTTTGCCGTTTGCGCGGCGGCACGCCCCTGTACATACCGGTAAAGCCCAACGCGGATCACTACCTGGCCCGTACCCTGGGGCTTTTGCCCATGCGCGCCCTGTGTTTGAAATTTCCGGCGCAAAAAATCACCGTGCCCAACGGGCGCAAGGCCGCGCCGCATAAAGACGGCATTATCGACCGGCTTTTGGCCGGGCGCCCGCACGCCTCCATTGCCCTGGAACTGGGGGTTACCGAGCGCTATGTGCGCATGATTGCGGCGGATATGCCTTGCGCCCGGCAGCTGCGCCTGCCGTTCGGCGCTTCAGGCGGGCCGTGATGCGGCCGGAATTTCTTCCGGGCAGGACGCGGCCTTGCCGTCATGTTAGCTCCATATTGATACCCGCCGGAGCGGGTACAACCGTATCGCCGCTGTCGCTATCCGCATCGCCGCTGTCGCTATCCGTTAGGCGGCCTTGCCGCCTAACGGATACCGCGACCGGGCGTTATCTATAAGGAGCCGGCCATGTCAAGAATTTACGCCTTTTTTCTCAAAACCAAAAATCAGCTTCTTTTTGCCGGCCTTGCCGCCGCCTTTCTGGCCGCGGCGATATGGTTTGTCAGCCCGCAGCAGCTGCCGGTGATCGCCTATAAGCTGATTCTGGCCCCCCTGGGCGGCATTTTGGGCGGCTGGGTGTGGCTGGCCATGCTGCCCTATGTCAATCCAGGCCGCTTTTTGCGCCGGGATTGGCGGCTGGACGCGGACAGGGACGCGGGTCCGGATGAGCCGGATTTTCCCATTGTGGACGGTTGCCAAACGGTCTTTTGCGTCTGCGCGGCCTGCGCGGCCCTGGCCTTTTGCGCCGGGATGCTGGCCGTGGCCTGGGGGCTGTAGTGATTTTAAAGGTCATTGCATACGCGGCCCCCGCGACGGGCGAGATAGATGCGATCGGAAGCAATGGAGCAGGCGATCCCTCAGCTCGGGGCCGTGCGCTTCAGACCTCAGGACCGGACGCCATCGCGTGACTCATTGTTTGCGGCGGCATCCCGAGC
>JAITGZ010000059.1 GCA_031280335.1 Deltaproteobacteria bacterium
GGAAAATAATCCTGGTGGCATGATATGCCCGGCGCGGATATGGATGCGGCCCTGTTTGCGCCCCTGCCCTCGCCGGAAGAAATGGCCGCCTGGGATGCCCTGAGCGAGGCGGAATACGCCCTGCCCGGCCTGCTGCTTATGGAGAATGCCGGGAGGGAGGCTTTTCAGGTGCTGGCGGAAGATCACGGCCTTTGGCCCGGTCTGGACGTACTGGTGCTGGCAGGCATGGGCAACAACGGCGGCGACGGCCTGGCCCTGGCCCGCAGGCTGCATAACGCCGGCTGCCTGGTCAAGGTCATAAGCCTGCGCGGGCCTGACCGTTACAGGGGTATAGCCCTGGAACACTGCCGGGCCGCCCTGGCCGCCGGGGTGGACGCGGCCGCCCTTGCGTCCGTGGAGGACGGGCGCGGCGGCAAGCTGCCGGAACAGCCCGCCGTAATTGTGGACGCCCTCGCGGGCGCGGGCTTTAAAGGCTCTGTGCGCGGGGAGCTTTTGCGTCTCATCCGCTATATCAACAGCCGCAGGGGGGCCTATGTGCTGGCCCTGGACATCCCTTCCGGCCTGAATCCCATGAACGGCAAGGCGGAGCCGGAGGCGGTCATGGCATCGGCCACGGTCTGTTTTGCCGCTCCCAAGCCCGGCCTGTGCCTGCCCTGGGCCGCTCCCCATGCAGGCAGACTGCATGTACGCGATATCGGCCTGCCCTCCCGCCTTTTACGCTCCCGTCCTCCAGCCCGGCGGCTGATCCGCCCCCGGCCGGGGCTGCTGCCCCCGCTTTCTCCTTTTATGCACAAGGGGCAAAAAGGCCGGGTGATTATTCTGGGCGGCTCCCCCGGCCTCATGGGCGCGCCCCTGCTCAGCGCCCTGGGCGCGTCCCGTGCCGGGGCGGGGTTGGTAACCATAGCCGCGCCCGCGCCCTGCCTGCGGGAGTGGAGCAGGGACTGGCCGGAGGTAATGAGCCTGCCCCTGCAGGCCGCTTCCTGGCCGGAACTGGCCGCCGGACCGGGTCTGCAGAACCTGCTGGCCCGGCTGCGAGACCTGCCGGAAGGCTCCGCCCTGGTATTGGGTCCCGGCCTGGGGGCGGAGATGCAAAACGCCGCCCTGATCAAGGCTGTACTGGACCTGCCCGGCCGCCCGCCCCTGGTGCTGGATGCCGATGGACTGCGCCCCTGCCGGGCCGCCCCCCCTGAAGCCTTGCCCCCGGAATTGGTCTCCCTGGAACTTTTACGGCCTGATGATTTGCTTACCCCCCACCCCGGCGAGATGCTCCGCCTTGTCTCCTGTCCGGAGGGAGAGAAAGCGGGTCAAGTACCAACCACGCGGGATATGCAGGGGCAGGCCGGGCGCGAGGCCGCTTTGGGCATGGCGCTGGCCCATACCCGCGCCGTTGTGCTGCTCAAGGGGGCGGGTACGCTCATTGCGCGGCGGGGCGGACCCATAAACCTGCTGCCCCTGGCTGAACCTGCCCTGGCTGTGGGCGGCAGCGGCGATGTGCTGGCCGGGGCGCTGGCCGCGCTTATGGCCCGGCCCCCCTGGCCCGGCTGTGGAGCGGAAGAAGCCGCCTGTCTGGGAGCCTGGCTGCATGGACGGGCCGGACGCCTGTGCGCCCGCCGCTGGCCGGGCGGGGGCGTCATGGCCCAGGACATAGCCGGGGCCATCCCCGAAGCCCTGCGCGAACTGGCCGCGCCGCAGGCTGAACTCCAAAAGCCGCCCCCCGCCTCGGGGACGTTTTTATGACCAATACCGCCCTGGAACTGGATATATCCAGCCTGCGCGACACGGCACGGTTGGGCGCGGCCCTGGCCGAATCCCTGGCCGCACCACCGCCCATACCCCTCTTTTTGCGGGGCGCGCTGGGCGCGGGCAAGACCACCCTGATCCGTTTTTTGGCCGGGGCCCTGCCCGGCGGGCAAGAGGCCGAGATCAGCAGCCCCAGCTTCACCCTGTGCAATGTTTACCCCACTGTGCCGGAAACGCGCCACTTTGACCTTTACCGCCTGGAGGCGGGCCAGGCGCCGGAAGAGCTGATGGAAGCCCTGGAAGCGCCCCCCTGGAAGCGTCCGCTGGTTCTGGCGGAGTGGCCGGATCGCCTGCCCCCGGAACTGCTCCCCCCGGACTGTCTGCATTGCCGCTTGACATGGGAAAAAAATCATCGCAGGGCTTTTCTGGAGGCCGACGGAAAAGCGGCCGCCGTGCGCCTTGCGCTTTTGCGTGCGGCCATGCTGCGTCAAAGTGAAGGATAAAATCATGAAAATTATGGTTCAAAAATTCGGCGGCACCTCGGTGGCGGATTTGGCCTGTATGCGCCGGGTGCTGGACAAGGTGCGCGTACCCTTGGGGCAGGGCTTCAAGGTGGTGGCCGTGCTTTCGGCCAGAGCGGGCGAAACCAACCGCCTGCTGGCCCTGGCCGATGAATGGTCGCCCGCCCCTGACCCGGCGGAATGCGATGCGCTCATCTCCACAGGCGAGCAGGTCTCCACCGCCCTTTTCGCCATGCTGCTCAAAGACGCGGGTATCAAGGCGCGCTCCGTGCTGGCCTTTCAGGCCGGCATCCTGACCAACGCGGAATACGGCAAGGCCAGAATCGCTTCCATTGATCAGGCCGCCCTGCGCGCCATGTTCCAGGAACACGACGTGCTTGTGGCCGCCGGTTTTCAGGGCGTAAGCCCAAGCGGACGGATCAGCACCCTGGGCAGAGGCGGGTCGGATACCTCGGCCGTGGCCATAGCCGCCGCTCTCAAGGCCGAAATGTGCGAGATTTATACGGATGTGGAGGGGGTGTTCACCGCTGACCCCAACATCGTCTCCGGCGCGCGCAAGCTTGAGCGCATCAACTATGACGAAATGCTGGAAATGGCCAGCATGGGGGCCAAGGTGCTGGAGATACGTTCGGTGGAATTTGCCAGAAAATATTCTGTGCCCGTACATGTGCGCTCTACCTTCACCGATGCCCCCGGCACCTTGCTTATCAAAGAGGATAAAAAAATGGAAAACGCGCTTCTTTCCGGCGTAACCCAGGATAAAGACCAGGCGCGCATCACCCTGCGCGCCTGTCCGGATCGCCCCGGCGTATCCGCCGGCATCTTCGGCCCCCTGGCCGAGGCAGGCATAACCGTGGATATGATTGTGCAAAACCCCAGCCGCGATGGCGTAACCGACGTGACCTTCACCGTGTCGCGCAAGGATCTGAAAAAAGCCCTGGCGGAAGTGGAAAAACTGCGTGCGCGCATGGAGGGCATGGAGGTGCTGCATGACGCCGGCGTTTGCAAGGTCTCCCTGGTGGGGGTGGGTATGCGCAACCACTCCGGCATCGCGGCCAAAGCCTTTGAAGCCCTGGCCGGAGAAAATATTAACATCCTGATGATCAGCACCTCGGAAATCAAAATCTCCTGCCTGATTGAGGAAAAATACATTGAGCTGGCCGTGCGCGCCCTGCACGATGCCTTTGAACTGGGCCATGTACAGCGCTGACGCCGTGCCGCGGCAATCGGGGCTGCCGCCCCGTTACCCCGCCTGGGGGGAATAATTCCCCCCAGACCCCCTTACTATTTTTCAGCCGCAAAGCGGCTAAAAACGTATGCGGGGTGCAGGGGGATATCAGCCCCCTGCCGGGGGAGTTTGAGGGTGCCTTGCCGTTGTGCAGAGGGATGGCAGAGGTAAAGCAACGTCTGGGCAAACATGCCCCTTTTGCGCCCCCTCAAGAGAATAAATCGGCGTTTCCTTAAAAAAGGAAAAGAAGAAGGAAGGCGGAGCATGTCCAAAAATGTGCTGGTCATAGGCGGCTCATACTTTGTGGGCCGGGTTTTCATGCTCATGGCCGCCGCCGGGCGTTTTACGGGTGATTTTACCTTTCATCTGCTCAATCGGGGGCGTTATTCTTTAAAGCTTCCAGGGGTAACGGAGCATGTCTGTAACCGGCATGATCCGGAAAGGTTGGCCCGGCTGCTCCCCGCCCTGGACTGGGAGGCGGTCATTGACTTTTGCGCCTATAGTCCCGGCGACATCCAGACCCTGCTGGAGGCCCTGCCCGGTACGCTCCGGCAGTTTATTTACATCAGCACCTGCAGCGTCTATGAACCCCATACCCCCTCTCCCAAAAAAGAAAGCTCGCCCAAGCTGGAGCGCGGCGGGGATGACCCCGGTCTGGCCTACGCCTATAACAAGCTTTTGCTGGAAAAAGAAGCCTTCCGTTCCTGCGCGGTCAAAGACGCGGCCCTGACCATCCTGCGCCCTTCCTTTATTTACGGCCCCTTCAACTACGCCCCGCGCGAGCCGTACTACTTTGAGCTTATACTGCACAAAAAACCCATCCCCGCGCCCACGGACGCCACCGGCCGCGTCAATTTCGTCTATGTGAAGGATTCGGCCCGTA
>JAITGZ010000219.1 GCA_031280335.1 Deltaproteobacteria bacterium
GAGAAAAATTATGGCGCATAAAAAAGCAGGCGGAAGTTCCCGCAACGGACGGGACAGCCAGGGACAAAGACGCGGCATAAAGCGTTTTGGCGGTCAGCCTGTATCCGCCGGCAGCATCATCGTCCGCCAGGTAGGCACCACTGTGCATCCGGGCAAAAATGTCGGCCTGGGCAGTGACTATACCATTTTTGCCACCTGTGCCGGGGTGGTTAAATTTGAAAAATACATGCGCAAAAAAAGGGAATTTACCCGGGTGCATGTACTCCAGGCCCAGACCGCGCACACCGAAGCGGCGTAACCTGTCTGGACGAAGCCGGACGCGCCTTTATGGGTTTACGTTTGAAATGCTCCAAAGCGTTCTTCTCTTCTCCTTAATTTTGATTCCATGCGTTTTATAGATGAGGCCACCATCAATCTGCGGGCGGGCAAAGGCGGGGCCGGTTGCATAGCCTTCCGGCGCGAAAAATTTCTGCCTTTCGGCGGGCCCAGCGGCGGCAACGGCGGCGATGGCGGCAGCGTCATTTTACGCGCCTCTTCCAAACTTCTCTCCCTGTATGATTTCAGACTTAAACGCAGCTATGCGGCTGAAAACGGCCGCCCTGGTCAGGGGTCGCAATGTCATGGACGCAAGGGGGAGGATCTTGTCCTTGAACTGCCTGTGGGCACCCAGCTTTTTGCATTGACGGAAGATGGGGAACGCCTGTTCGCGGATTTACCGGAGGCGGGGATGGAAATACTGGCCTTGCGCGGCGGACGCGGCGGCAAAGGCAATGAATTTTTCAAATCCGCCTCCCACCAGGCCCCGCGTTTCGCCCAACCCGGTGAAGAAGGCGAAGCCGTGCGCCTGCGTCTGGAGCTGAAAATCCTGGCGGATTGCGGCATCATCGGCCTGCCCAACGCTGGAAAATCCACTCTCATTGCCGCGATATCCGCAGCCCGTCCCAAAATAGCCCCCTATCCCTTCACCACCCTCACCCCCAACCTGGGGGTAGTACAACATCCAGAAGACTACGATAAACGCTTGGTACTGGCGGATATTCCAGGATTGGTGGAAGGGGCGCATCAGGGTACTGGACTTGGACACCGCTTTCTCAAACATGTGGAACGCGCCCGTTTTCTATTGCATATTTTAAGCGCGGAAGACATGGATCCGGAAAGTTCCGACCCATGGGAGGGCTTTACTCTGGTCAATAAGGAACTGCTCTTTTTTGACCCTGTTCTGGCCGAGCGCAGCCAGATCGAGGCGATCAACAAGGCGGACCTCCTGCCGCCGGAAGTGCTGGAGCGGCTGCGCCAACGCGCAAAAGCGGAGCAACGCCGGATTTTTTTCATTTCCGCCCTGCAAGGGGAGGGATTGGAAGATCTGCTGAAAGAATTATGGCAACAGCAGGAGGCATTGGCCTTTAACCACCCTTTGGAACATGCGTCTTCGTCCGCCCACGTCTTTGACAAAGAAGAACCGATCGAATAAGCTTTTTAAAATACAAGTCCCCCAGCCCCGTACGGACGGCATGACCGGCGCACATCACGGCAATACAAAGGAGAATATTATGGGTTTTATCACCTCCATGGAAATTTTCTTCATCGGCATCGTTTTGCTGGCTGTGATCTTTATTGTATCCGGCATTAAATCCGTGCCCCAGGGCTACGAATACACAGTGGAACGTTTTGGACGCTTCACCCATGTACTCAAACCCGGTTTGAATTTGATTATCCCCTTCATAGACCGTATCGGGCGCAGGGTGAACATGATGGAAAGCCTGCTGGACGTGCCGTCTCAAGAGGTGATCACCCGCGACAACGCCACGATTCGCGTGGACGGAGTGGTTTTTTTCCAGGTTTTGCAGGCGGAAAGAGCCTCTTATGAAGTCAGCGCGCTGGAATACGCCATTCTCAACCTGACCATCACCAATATCCGAACGGTCATGGGATCCATGGATCTGGACGAACTTTTATCCAAGCGCGACGATATCAATGCCAAGCTGCTTGCGGTGATTGACGAAGCCACCCACCCCTGGGGGGTCAAACTTACCAGGGTGGAGATCAAGGATATTACCCCGCCTCGTGATCTGGTGGATGCCATGGCCAGGCAGATGAAAGCCGAGCGCGACAAACGCGCGGCCGTGCTGGAGGCGGAAGGACACAAACAGTCGGCCATTCTCAAGGCCGAAGGCTTGAAACAGGCCGCCGTCCTAAAGGCTGAGGGTGAAAAAGAGGCAGCTTACCGCGAGGCGGAGGCTAGGGAGCGCGCGGCGGCGGCGGAAGCCGCCGCCACGACCATGGTTTCCGAAGCCATTGCCAAGGGCAATATCAATGCCTTGAACTACTTTGTGGCCCAGAAATATGTGGACTCCTTGACGGCCCTGGCCCAATCCGGCAACCAGAAGGTACTTATGCTGCCCATGGAGATTTCTTCTGTTGTCGGTTCTTTGGCCGGCATGGCCGAACTTCTCACCAGACGGCATGAGCAGGCCGGCGAACTCAAGTCCCCTGTGTCCAAGGCCAAAGGATAAAAAGGCCATGTCTCTGCTCCATCTTTTGCTAGAGCCTGTGTGGTGGAACTGGTACTTGGCCGGCGTGCTGCTGCTATGCCTGGAAATCATGCTCAGCGGCGTCTTCATTCTGTGGTTCGGCCTGGGGGCCTTAGCTACCGGCCTGTTCCTCCAGATCAGCGGTGGTTTTTACTGGCCTTACCAAATGGCCTTCTTCGCCATCGTTTCCGTCTGCTCTCTGCTCATCGGGCGGCGTTTAATCCGCCGGGTCCGGCCGTTGGCGCACGTTCCCGTCCTGAACCGCCGTCTGCATTCTTATATAGGCCAGCAGGCCGTCCTGGAAGAAAACATGGTCAACGGCAAAACCCGCATCAGACTGGACGGCGTTTACTGGCGCGGGAAGGGACCGGATCTGCCCGCCGGAACCAGGGTGATAATAACCGGAGTAGAAGAAGGTATTTTGCTTCTGGATAAAACAACGCCCTAGGGAAACACTGATTAATTCGGGGCTCCGCCCCGAACCCCGCTGGGGGGAATAAGAAAGGGGCATGTTCGCCCAGGCGCAGCCTTATCCTTACGGATAGCGACAGCATCGATGCCGCCCCCTGGCATAATGGCAAGGCACCCCAGACCCCCTTACTATTTTTTAGCCGCAAAGCGGCTAAAAACGTATGCGGGGTGCAGGGGGATCAGCCCCAATAGCATGTCCAATCTCAAAGTTGAAATGCCCTAAATTTATGACCCAAAACCAGTCCGCCCAGCGCCCCGCCGCCCGCCGCGCCCCGGAGGTTTTTGACGCCCTTGTGGCCGGGGGGGGCCATGCCGGCTGCGAAGCAGCTCTGGCCATGGCTTCGCTGGGTTTAAAGGTACTGCTCCTGACCAGCAGTCTGGAGCGGGTGGGTTACCTCTCGTGCAACCCGGCCATAGGCGGGGTGGGCAAGGGGCATATGGTCCGTGAAATTGACGCCTTGGGCGGCAGGATGGGCCGCTGGGCCGATGAGGCGGGCATACAGTTCCGCCTGCTCAACACCGGCGGCGGTCCGGCGGTGCAGGCCCCGCGTGCGCAAGTGGACCGGGGGGCCTATCTCGCCGCAGCGCAGAGGGATGTTTTTGGTCACCCCAATATCTGGCTGGCGCAAGATTTTGTGGCATCTCCCCTGCTCAAAAACGGCAGGGTCTGCGGTGCCAGAACGGAGTTGGGACGGGAGTTCGCCTGCCGCGCCCTGCTTCTGGCCGCCGGGACCTTTTCCGCCGGTCTTCTGCATGTGGGCGGCCTGCGTCTCCCTGGCGGACGCCTGGGGGACGGGGCTTCCAGCGCTCTCGGACCGGCCCTGTCCGCCCTGGGGATCAGCCTGGGCCGCTTCATGACCGGAACCCCGCCCCGTCTTGCCAAAGACTCCATTGATTTTTCCGCTATGGAGATACAACACAGCGACACCCCCCTGCCCCGCTTCAGCTTTTACGGGCCGCCGCCGTCCAGGCCCCAAATACCCTGCCACCTCACCTGGAGTACGCCGGAATGCCATCGCATCGTGGCGGAAAATCTGCACCTTTCCCCCATGTACAACGGAGCCATACGCATACCGGGACCGCGCTACTGCCTGGCCATAGAAGACAAAGTAACCCTCTTCCCTCAACGGAAGAGACACCAGATTTTTGTGGAGCCGGAGGGGGCGGACAGCCCGGAGGTTTACCCCAACGGCGTACACACCGGTCTGCCTCCAGAGGTGCAGACAGCTTTTCTAGCATGTGTGCCCGGCCTGGAAAAACACCAGCTTGTCCGCCCCGGCTATGCTGTGGAATACGACTATATCATCCCTACGCAGCTCGCGCC
>JAITGZ010000110.1 GCA_031280335.1 Deltaproteobacteria bacterium
CTGCCCAAATCCAGCTTGAATTCGGCCTCGCCGCGCTCGTTCGTGTTTACAGCGCCCAGGCTGATGTTACGGCTTTGTTCCGTTGTGCCGGGGTCAAAGAATCTGTAGTCGCTGTATTGGCTGAAGGCAAGGCGCGCCGGGGCGAGGGAGACGGAGGCCTCCACCCGGTTATCCACCGCCGGGACGCCGTAGAGGTTTTCCACCCGCACCAGGGCGCTGAGGCTCTGGGGCAGGGCCCAGCCCTGCTGACGGAGCGGACTGATGTCTTTAAAAGAGGCGTTTACCTTGAGGTTGTCGGGCTGAAACTCCTCCATCTGCACCTGGGCATAGCCCAGGTGGCGGTCATCCAGATACACCCCCAGGCTGTAAAGTCCGGTGGGGTCGGTCTCCTGGCTGGGGATGGCGAGGGCGATCAGTCCGGTTTCATCCTGGCGGTGCTGCTTATCGTAAACCTTGGTTCCGCGCGGGTTGGTCAGGACCATGCGCACCGGCAGGCCTTCCGTGACGGAGGAATCCCAGGTGGAGGACTTGAGCAGAACGCCAAAGCGCAATTCTTCGCCGGGTTTGAACATGCCCCGCTCGCTGAAGACAAAGGCGCTCACCCCGCGGCTGTCGGCCTGCCGGCCTGCGGTTTCAGGGTAGCCGGTCAGGGGGACCTCGCGGGTGTAATCCTCCAGGGCCATAAAGGTGAGATCACGCCCCAGAGAGACGGTTACGGCGATGGGCCTGCGTTCGCGCGTCAGTCCTTCCAGGGAGGGGATGTTCACCCTGCCGTCCGTCCCGGCGTTTTTGGAGAACACGGGCAGGCCGTTGCGTCCGATGACCTGCACCTGCGCCCCCTCCAGGGGCGCGCCCCCGGAGAAGGAGCTGACAAAAACCTCGCGCTCGCCGCGCCGCCCCTGCTTGAGGTTTACAGCCAGATCCGTGAGCAGCATAAAGCGTACATCCTTGACGAGATGCCGCCCTTTACTGTAGCCGTTGATTTCCAGACGAAAAATGCCCTTGCCGCCCCCGGAGAGCAGAGGGGTGAGGTCCAGGGCATGGTAATCCGGCTCGTGGCCGGAATTTTTTTGCGGTTTATAAGAAAGCTCCAGGTGTTCGCTGATGTCTTCCATCTGCAGGTTGCCGTATTCAAAATCCGGGGAGGTGATGACTTTATTGGTCTGGCTGACCAGAAGGTTGATGAATTCCGGCCGCACCCGGTAGGCGTTGATCTTGACCGTGTCCACGGAGCGGGAGATCAAGGCCAGTTTTTTGGCCCCATTCATGCTCAGAATGGTGCCTTTCTGCATGATGCGCGCTTCCGGCTCAAAGCTTCTGGCCGGCATGGCCCTGGAAAAGGCGGCCAGTTTGTAATCCGTAAGGCTGGCCGCGCCGCCCCCGTTATGCGCTATAAACCAGCGTCCGCCAGGAGCGGAGTAAGTGAAAGAGACGGTACGGCTGTATTCCTCATGGCCGCTTACGGGCGTAAGTTGCAGCCTTTCCATGCTGCCGCTGTTTTGAAGGGCTTCGCGCAGCAGGCGGGCATTTTCTTCGCTGCCCCAGTTGCTGAAGCGCCGCGCCTGTTCATCCTTTTTATCGGCGTAGGCGGGCAGCATCAGGGCAACGGTGCTTTCCTGCGCCTCTTTTATCTTGACCGGGCGGGTGAATTCCAGAACCAGCATTTGCCTGCTGTTCAGTTCGTCATCGGTGTGGATGAAGTTGTTTACCTTGTCCAGGCTTACAAAAACGTCTCTGCCCGGCACATTCGCCCCCTGGCTTATAATATCGGCGGTCTGCTCCTTGCGTACGGCGCGCCGTACGCCCTTTTGCAGGGCAAGGCGTACCGGCGCGTTTTCCGCAGGCAGGCTAAGCACCTTGACGTTAACGGCCAGACTGAGATTGTCTTCGGCAAAGACCAACTCCGGCTCGCCCAGCTTGATATCGGAGGATGCCTCCAGTTTCAGGGCGGCCTTGAGGCTTTCGCGGTCAATGGGGTAGGTGGATGTGATCTTTCCACTGAGCATTAGATTGCGCGGGTTTTGCGGGTCAGCCAGAAAAGCCCACTCGCCTATGTTGAGGCTGAATGACGAGGAGGTGAAAAAGGCTTCATGTTCAGCCATACGCACGTTTTTGCCCAACCGGGAGGGCAGCTTGAAGCGATAGCGCGTCCGGGCGCTTTGCTCGGACGGGCTGAAGGCGAAGCGGGCGCTGTACTTGTAAGGCATACTGTCAAAAGTCCATTTTCCGGGCAGATCCGGGCTGACGCCCCAGTCTTTTTCACCGGGTGCCAGCAGCCCCCAGTTGTTTTTGCACTGCGCCACCCCATCCTGGCTGCCGTAGTATTCGCGGCAGGCCTTTTCATCCAGGCGCAGCTCCACCATAAAGACATGGCGCGGCTCGCCGTCCAGGCGCAGGTTTTCCTGCAGCCGCGACTGCGCTTGGAGAAAAAGCGCCGGTTCCCTGGGCTTGGCCGCGTCATCGCGCAGCAGAACGGCGGCGGGCTCATCCGGGCTTTTGACCAGGCGGCGTTCTTCCATATGGCTGTATATCCGCCAGCCGGCCAGGGCTATGACCAGGGCTGCGGCCAGCAGCGCAAAAATGCGCCCGCGCCGGGGCAGACCGCGAAAATATTCCTGAATACGGTGGAAATAATTGACGATATTTGTCTTGCTGGGCATGGCCGGCTCCTGATATTTATGGAAAGGATGGTTAATGCGATTTATTGGGTGCCACCCTCAGATATTTTTCGTTACTACCTTAATGCGTGAATAAATACAATATATGATACGACCTTCCCTTGCTTTCGCCAAAGGGATTGCCCCCTTATATCGCAGCTCCCTTCAAGCCTTTTTCAGCCCCATGGGGAGCAATGCGGTAGTGAAGCCCTTCAGGGCGGGGCCTTGCTATATCCGGCCTGAAGGCCGGGGTCTCAGACCACAAAGGAATAGACGATGAAAAAGCGGAGAGACGGGCCGGGGGGAGAGGTCCCAAATCTCATAAATTTTTTTATTTATTTATGAACGCTTGACAGGCCTGCCGGCTTGGGCTAAAAGCCAATACTTTACTGAATTTAAGCTTTAAACTGGAGTAACTATGCCCACCATTAACCAGTTGATTCGCCATGAGCGCGATGTGTTGCAAAAGCGCCGCAAATCGCCGGCGTTGCAGGCCTGCCCTCAGCGGCGGGGCGTCTGCACCCGCGTTTACACCACCTCGCCCAAGAAGCCCAACTCGGCCTTGCGCAAAGTGGCTCGTGTGCGTCTTTCCAACGGTATAGAGGTCAGCGCCTATATTCCGGGCGAGGGCCACAATTTGCAGGAGCATTCCGTGGTGATGATCCGCGGCGGCCGTGTCAAAGACATACCCGGCGTGCGCTACCATATTATCCGCGGTACCCTGGACGCTTCCGGGGTGAACGACCGCCGCAAGAGCCGTTCCAAATACGGTGCCAAGCGGCCGAAATAACCAGTCTCAGCACAGGAGTTTTTCATGCCTCGCAAAGGTCCCGTTCCCAAAAGGGAGGTACTGCCGGATCCGGTGTACAACAGCCGTCTGGCCGCCCGCTTTGTCAACCGTCTGATGTACGATGGTAAAAAAGGCGTGGCCGAAAAGATTTTTTATTCCGCTGTAAGTCAGCTGGCGGAAAAAACCAGCGAAGACCCCATCAAAGCCTTTGAAAAGGCGGTGGAAAACGTCAAACCGTTTTCGGAAGTGAAGTCCCGCCGCGTGGGAGGCGCCACTTATCAGGTGCCCATGGACGTGCGGCCTGACCGTCAGGTTTCCCTTTCCATCCGCTGGTTGATCACCTACGCCCGCGCGCGGGGTGAAAAGGGCATGATCAACAAGCTGGCCGCCGAATTGGTGGACGCTTACAACAGCAGGGGCGGAGCGGTGAAAAAACGCGAAGATACCCATCGCATGGCCGAGGCCAACAAGGCCTTCGCTCATTTTCGCTGGTAGTCGGGAGTTTTTTCGTGTCCAGAGAAACCCCCCTTCGCGATCAGCGCAATTTTGGCATTATGGCCCATATTGACGCGGGCAAGACCACCACCACCGAACGCATTCTTTTTTACACCGGCGTCTCGCACAAACTGGGTGAAGTGCATGACGGCGAAGCCACCATGGACTGGATGGAACAGGAGCAGGAACGCGGCATCACCATCACCTCCGCCGCCACCACCTGTTTCTGGAAAGGGCATATGCTCAACATCATCGATACGCCGGGCCATGTCGACTTCACCATGGAAGTGGAACGTTCCCTGCGCGTGCTTGACGGCGCGGTGGCTGTTTTTGACGCCGTCGCCGGCGTTGAGCCGCAGTCCGAAACCGTGTGGCGCCAGGCCGACCGTTACGGCGTTCCCCGGGTGTGCTTCGTGAACAAGATGGACCGCATGGGCGCGAACTTCGACCGTTGCGTCGCCATGATCCACGAGCGATTGAAAGCCAAACCCATCCCTTTGCAGATACCCATCGGGTCCGAAGACAAATTCGAGGGCATCGTCGATCTGATAGAAGGCAAGGCCACCATCTTCGACAAGGAAAGCAAGGGCGCGGAATTCTCCATCATCGACGTGCCCGCCAATCTCAAGGAATCGTTCGAATCCCACAGGGCGGCGATGCTTGACGCCGTTGCCGAGGAAGACGAGGCGCTGCTGGAAAAATACCTCGGCGGCGAAGAGCTGACCCGCGACGAAATCATCTCCTGCGTGCGGAAGGCGACCATCGCCCGGAACATCGTTCCCGTGGTCTGCGGCTCCGCCTTCCGCAACATGGGGGTGCAGCCCCTGCTCGACGCCGTCGTGCAGTACCTGCCCTCCCCGCTCGATATCGAGCAGATGGAAGGCACGGACCCCGACGACAAGGAAAAAATCATCCTCTGCAAGGCCGATGACAAGGAACCCCTTGCCGGCCTCGTGTTCAAACTGTTCTCCGATCCCTACATCGGCCATTTGTCCTTCTTCCGCATCTATTCCGGCGTCATCGAGTCCGGCGTGACCGTGACGAACACCAACACCGGCAAAAAGGAACGCGTGGGCCGGATCTTGCGCATGCACGCCAACAAGCGCGAGGAAATAAAATGGGCCGGCGCCGGCGACATCGTGGCGCTCGTGGGTCTGAAGCAGGTTTCCACCGGCGATACCGTATGCGATCCTTCCCGTCCGGTTGTGCTCGAATCCCTCGACATCCCCGAGCCGGTCATTGAAGTGGCCATCGAGCCCAAAACCAAGGCCGACCGCGACGCCCTTTCCGCCGCTCTCTCAAAACTGGCGAAGGAAGACCCCTCTTTCCGCGTCAAGGGCGACGAGGAAACCAACCAGACCCTCATCGCGGGCATGGGCGAACTCCACCTTGAAATCATCGTGGACCGCCTGACGCGCGAATTTTCGGTCAACGCCAACGTGGGCAAGCCCCAGGTGGCCTACCGCGAAACCATAACCAAAACCGCCAAGGCGGACGTCAAGCACGCCAAACAGTCCGGCGGCCGCGGCCAGTACGGCCATGTGGTCATCGAAGTCGAGCCGAACCCGGAAAAAGGGTACGAGTTCGTCAATTCCATCGTGGGCGGCGTGATCCCGAAGGAATACGTACCGGGCATCGACAAAGGCATCCAGGCCGCCATGAAAAGCGGCGTGGTCGCCGGGTTCCCGGTCGTGGACGTCAAGGTCAATCTGGTCTTCGGCTCCTACCATGAGGTGGACTCCTCGGAACAGGCCTTCTTCGTGGCCGGTTCCATGGCCATCAAGGAAGCCATGCGGCAGGCGGGCTCCATCCTGCTCGAGCCGATCATGGACGTGGAGGTGGTTACCCCGGACGATTACGTGGGCGAAGTCATGGGGGATCTCAACAGCCGCCGCGGCCGCGTGCAGAGCATGGAAGCCCGCGTCGGTTCCCAGGCCGTGCGCGCCCAGGTGCCGCTCTCCGAAATGTTCGGCTACGCCACGGACCTGCGCTCCAAGACGCAGGGCCGCGCCAACTTCACCATGCAGTTCCACCACTACGAACGCGTGCCCCAGCAGCTCGCCGACGAAATCGTGAAGAAAAAATCCTAGCGCATGGAATGCTTGAAATAGTCTGGATATCTTCTATGCTTTGTTTATGAGCATAGCAGCAGTCCGACCGGCAAGGCAACCCGGCGGCGCCTTGAAGCGGGAAAGCGTTCCGCAAGAATGTA
>JAITGZ010000115.1 GCA_031280335.1 Deltaproteobacteria bacterium
CATGTTTGTATTATAGATTATATTCTATATCCGTCAACAGTCAGTGGGGTACATGCCCCCAGAAATATTCATGCTCAACCTCTACCTCTCAGCCTGCGTCACCGGAAGCAGTTCCGTGAGGTGAAAATGCGGTGATTATCACCAATAATCGACGCACTATTTGCAAAGATTGTTGCCTTTGCGGAGATTACAGGGCATAATCTCCGCACGAGGCGCGAAGATTATGCCGTACATCCATGAACTTCCTGATTGGCCCAACTTTCAGTGGAATACAGAACTGCTGGCGAACCGATTGGCGAATACGCGGCACAGGCAAGGCTTACTCTTGGGAAAAATGAGTTCCCTGGGGTTTGCTGCGCGGGCGGAAGCCGGTTTGGAAACCCTGACGGAAGATATCGTCAAAAGCGGCGCAATTGAAGGCGAACATCTGGATTCCGCCCAAGTGCGTTCATCTCTGGCACGCAGACTGGGCATTGATATAGGTGGTTTGGCTCCAGCCAACCGCAATGTGGAAGGCGTGGTTGAAATGATGCTGGACGCCACACGGCAGTATTCCCAAGCGCTGACGCGGGAACGTCTTTTCGGATGGCATGCCGCGCTGTTTCCAACGGGTTACAGTAACGCCAGAAGAATTGCTGTCGCCGCGTGGCGCGCCGCTGACGCTGGCGCCATGCAAGTGGTTTCCGGGCCAATCGGACATGAAAGGGTACATTTTGAAGCTCCCCGTGCGGAGCGCCTTGAACATGAAATGAGCGTTTTCCTGAACTGGTTTGCCGAAAATGAAAACCTTGACCCGGTTATTAAGGCCGGGGTGGCTCATCTTTGGTTTGTGAGCATACACCCCTTTGAGGATGGCAATGGGCGCATCGCCCGCGCCATAGCCGACATGCAGCTTGCGCGGGCTGACAACAGCGCGGAGCGCTTCTTCAGCATGTCAGCGCAGATTGAACGTGAGCGCAAGGCGTACTACGATATTTTGGAACACAGCCAGAAAGGCGGCATCAATATTACCGCATGGCTGGATTGGTTCTTATTGTGTCTCGCTCACGCGGTTGACGGCGCGGACTCCATGCTTTCCGCTGTTATGCGTAAAGCAAAAGTTTGGAACCATGCAAATAACTATGCGTTAAATGAACGTCAACGCCTGATCGTCAATAAATTGCTTGGCGATTTTTACGGAAAACTGACCAGCGGAAAGTACGCCAAACTTGCAAAATGCTCGCAAGACACAGCCATCCGCGACATAAAATCCTTGATAGAATATGGAATATTGCGGCAAGGAGATGGCGCGGGGCGCAGCACAAACTATGAACTTGCGGATAACGCTTCATAGGTGATGGTCTTGGTCATATGCAATCCTGCCACTTGGTCATTTTATGGCGAAAATCCATGGTTTCTCCGTCAATGTTGTGTTTTCCGGCGACATGTACCGCCTTATCACTGGAAACAGTTGTCATGGCCCCTTCCTTATATCAATGAGCGTCCCAACATGGGCATCGGCGGGATCACCCCTGCCATGAAGCTGAAGCAAGCGGCATAGGCTCTACTTTGAAGAGCTGCTAAAAAGGGGAGGGATTACCCCGTTCAGTCCTCTGCCTGGCTTTCCTGCGGGAAGCGGCGCGTGAATTCGCGTTCCGCTTCCATGGAGCCGACAATGATAATTTCGTCTTCGGCTTCAAAGGGCACATCCGGGTCCAGGTTCACCAACATATGTCCTTCGCGTGAAATGGCCACCACGTTGCAGCGGGTGGACTGGCGGATGTTGCTGTCGCGCAGATTTTTGCCCTTGAGTCCCGGCGGCATGGGCATACGGAAGATATTCATGCCTTCGGTGAGCATAAAAATTTTGTCCGGGCTGAGTATGTTCATAACGGCGTTGGAAGCGATGCTGGAAACGGCCATGACCAGGCTGGCCCCGGCACCGTACAGGGCTTTGACCGTGCGGGCCAGTTTGCAGCAGACCACAATTTGGGCGTCCGGCTGTAGTTTGCGGCAGAATATGGTCAGATAGATGTTCAGGTCGTCGTTGGGCGTGGCGATGACCACGCTGCGCGCCTGCTTCAATCCCACCTCGCGCAGGCTGTGGATGTCTTCTGGCTCCCCCAGGATAAAACGCGGGTCATCCCGCCAGGCGGAGGCAGGGTTGTTGTCCAGCAGGGTAAAAGGTATGCTCCTGCGGTCCAGATTGTCCGCTGCGGTTTCTCCCACCGCTCCCCCGCCCAGTATAAGCACCGGATGCTGCGCCATGGCCTCGGTCAGATTTTCCATCACCGGCCGGGCGTATTCATCGAATTTTTCCAGGCGTTCCCTGGTACCGGCCAGAAGGAGGAGCATGTTTTCATCAATGATCATGTCCGGATGGGCGGAGAGAAAATCCGAGCGCCGGCGTATGCCCACCACGTTCAGCCCCAGGTTTTGGCGCAGGTTGAGCTGGCGCAGGCTTCTGCCCACCAGCATGGTGCCGCCGGGCCTGGTTTCGGAGATGCACAAATCCCCGAAGCCGGCAATAACACTGCTTTCGCTGTTGCCGGCAAAGACGCGGCGGCCCATGGATTCGCCCAGCATACGGGCGAAGTTGAACACATGGCTGTACCCGGCCAGGCGCAGGACGTCTTCGGCATGGTCGCCGGTGGCGCTGCCCACCAGCGGTACTGTGGGGTCCAGGTCGCGCACCACGGCGGCGATGGCCGTGTTTTTAAGGTTGTCCCGCAGGGCCACCACCAGGGCCGCCCGGCGCACCTGCGCCTCCAGATAAGCTGCGGGGCTGTCCGCATCTCCCAGAATGACCGGAAGTCCTTGTTCCAGCAGGGTTACCGCCTCATTTTGTCCCGAAACCATGAGGTAATGCGGAACACTGTGCTGGCTCAGGTGTTCCGCCAGGTTCAGGGCCAAATCGTCCGTGCCCAGGATAAGCACGTGATCGCGGACTTCTTCGGGCAGGGAACGGGGCACGCTGGCCTGTTTATGCGCATCCAGCCAGGGCTGATAGACGAAGCGGATGAAAATGAACGGCATGAGCAGCATAAAGAAGAGGACTCCGGAAAAAAGCACCAGTACGCTGAACATGCGCCCCAGGATACTATGAAAAACGATGTCGCCGAAACCCAGGGTGGACATGGTGGTGATGGTCCAGTACAGGCCGACGTGAAAGTCGTGCTCCCGGCCTTCCAGTTCCATGAGATAATGGAAGATCGCGCTGTACAGCAAGATCATGGCGAACATGCCCAGGCTGAAGCGCCAAAGAAAACGCAGGTTGCGCCGGTTGTTTTCTTTGGACATGAAGATGTCTATTTGCGCGAAGATGAACTTCATCCGCCAGTTCCTTTGTGGTTTCAGCCCCCGGCCTTCAGGCCGGAGACAGCAAGGCCCCGCCCCGAAGGGCGGGGTTTCCTTCCGGGCGGCAGCTCCGCCGGGGTGTGCGTCTCCGCCGGGGCGCAAAACGCGCGATTATCTCGGCCCATGATGCGGTATTGACAGCCGTTCCCGCACAGC
>JAITGZ010000162.1 GCA_031280335.1 Deltaproteobacteria bacterium
AGGAAACCCCAAGGAGCGGTGCCCCTTGAGGTTTCCTCCCCCAGACCCCCTCCTTCCTGAACCCGCTTAAAATTTTTCGCCGCTCAGCGATGGAAAATGTCGAAAGGGCCTGGGGGACAAAAACCCGTGCGGCAGCTTATGGATTATCCCTTTGACAATGGCTTTTATTGTATTATCTTTTAGAACATATTAACTTTGAAAGGTTTAAGGAAACGCTGATTTATTCTCTTGAGGGTGCCTTGCCATTATGCCAAGGGGCGGCAAGGATAAGGCTGCGCATGGGCGAACATGCCCCTTTCTTATTCCCCCCCAGCGGGGTTCGGGGCGGAGCCCCGAATTAATCAGTGTTTTCTTAAATACGGCTGTCTCAGTCTTGGGTGGGGCCGAAGGCCCCCGCCCAAGGGATGAACTCATTAAAATTCAAATGCTTTAACCTGCAAATATTGGACAAAAAAATGACTTCGCAATTAAAGACTTTTATTTTGTTATCTTTTCTCTCCGGGTTGGTGCTGTTGCTGGGTGGGGTGGCCGGAGGAGAGCAGGGGCTTGTCATCGCCTTTGTTTTTGCTTTGTTGATGAACCTTGGGAGCTATTGGTTCTCGGATAAGATTGTTTTGAGGATGTATTCAGCCAAAGAGCTTTCCCCTTCAGACGCGCCCATGCTGCATAAAATTGTGGATGAGCTGGCCCGTAACGCGGGCATTCCCAAACCGCGCATCTGCGTGATGCCGGAAGAAGCCCCCAATGCCTTTGCCACGGGACGCAGCCCGGATCACGCTGTGGTGGCGGTAACGGACGGCCTTTTACGTCTGCTGGATACTGAAGAACTGCGTGGGGTGCTGGCCCATGAGATCGGGCATATCGCCAACCGCGACATTCTGATTCAGAGTGTGGCCTGCGTACTGGCTTCGGTGATTATGATGCTGGCCGGTATGGCGCGTTACGCGGCCATTTTCGGCGGCGGCCGCGACCGCGAAGGGGGGGGCAACCCTTTGTTCATGATCCTTATGGCCGTGCTGGCTCCTGTGGCCGCCACCCTGATTCAGATGGCCATATCCCGTTCGCGTGAATATTTGGCGGACGCCAGCGGAGCGGCTTATTCCCGTAACCCCCGCGCCTTGGCCTCCGCCCTGGGCAAGCTGCAGAGCTACAGTCATAAATTGCGCCTGCGCCGCGAATCGCCCGGCACGGCGCATATGTTCATCGTCAACCCCTTGAGCGGCAGCAGCCTGGCCAAACTCTTCAGCACCCATCCGCCCATTGAAGAACGCATAGACAGGTTGCTGCGGATGAAATAAAAATTTTCGAACGCGCCGTTTTTTTGACGGCGTGGGGCGTTTAAAGGTGCCGGACGCTGAGAATAATGCGTGGGCGTCTGTTGGCAAGAACTTTGCATGGCTTGGATTGAAGTAGGGTGCGGGGCATTTTAGGAGGAGCAAGGCAATATGCCTCAATAAAATGTTCTGGCCTGCTAAGCAAAGCAGAGCAGGGTACCTGGGGTGCCCGTGCCAAGCGGGCGTCTCAAGACGCAAAATGCTCTAAAGGAGAAGCCATGTTTTTTTTGATGAGTGGGGGCGGCAATAAAAGAAGTTCCGGACAGAAAAAGGTTGAAAACTTGGAAAAAGTAAAGGAATTGTTCAGTGTGGGTCGTTTTCCGGTGGTAACCACGGCGGTTATCGACGAAGATCGTCCCATCGGCAAGGTGCTGGGGTTGGTGGCTTGCCGGGGGTTTGATTCTGAAGACGCCTTTTACGGCATGGCCGTGCGGGCAGTGAACAAGGGTGCCCAGGCCATTGTGGGCTATCAGGAGCAGGTGGCTTTTCATCCTGACGGGAGCAAATATTTTACCTGTTACGGCACGGCGGTTCAGTTTGCGCCCGGCGGCGCACGCGAAGCTCCCCATGCGGCCCAACAGGAAATCAGGCTGCCTGTCAGATCCGTTTGATGTCCATTCGTTTTAAAAACAACAGGACATCGTTCTAGACCGCGCCGGGAGGGATCGAGCCTCCTCCTGGCCGGGCATACCAGGCACGGGCCGTTTTATTGCGATGCGGCATGGCCCTGCCCGGGCGCGGAGCGGGTTTTTCATCCGCAAAGGAGAGATATTCATGTTTTTAGAGCGGCATGTCTTAAGGCGTTTTTATGGGAAAGGGCTGCGCCTGATCCCGATTTTGGGCGTTTTGGTTCTTTTCAGCTATGGCTGCGGCAAACAGACCGTGCAGCCTCCGCCGGAATCCGGCAGCCCTGTCCCTGCCTGGGAGGAGGAGTCTCCTCCGCCGTCATCTCCTCCTTCCGGCGGTGTGCCCGGTCAGACCGGGGCTGTGGACGGACCGGCCCAGTCCTGGAGTGTGGAGGCGGATGCCCCTTCTTCTTCCGGTGCGACGGGCGAATCCGTGCGCGGCAGCAGAGTTTATACCAAAGAAGGTGTGAATTACACGCCGTTGACCAGCGCGGAGGGCTTCAGGGAAGAAGGGCTGGCCTCATGGTATGGTAAAGATTTTCACGGCCGGCAGACTGCCAACGGCGAACGCTATGATATGTATGGCATGACTGCGGCGCATAAAATACTGCCCTTTGGTGCCAAGGTGCGGGTGACCAGTCTGGAGAACGGAAAAAGCGTTGTGGTGCGTATAAATGACCGGGGACCGTTTGTGGAGAACCGTATTATTGATCTCAGCTTCAATGCGGCCAGACAGTTGGATTTTGTGGAAAGCGGCACGGCCAGGGTGCGTCTGGCGGTGGTCGGCGATGCGCCTGGGGCGGTTAAAACTGTATCCAGCGGCAAATACTATGTGCAGGTAGGCGCTTTCAGCGTGGAAGAAAATGCCAACTCCACGATACGCCAGCTGCGTAATCGCGGATACGGGGCGCGTTCGCTTTATTCTTCTTCCATGAGATTATGGCGGGTGCAGGTCGGCCCTTACCCTGATCTGGGCCGGGCGGAAGCCGCGTCCAGAGACTTTGAGCGGGAAGGGGTGCAAAATTTCGTTGTGACGGATTAAGGCTGTGGAATCCCCGGCACAGGGCGGCATTCTGGAGTTTGAAATCAGCGGCATGCACTGTGCCGCTTGTTCCAGCCGCATTGAGCGGGTGCTTTCCGGCCTGTCCGGAGTGCTGCGGGCCGAGGTGAATCTGGCCGCCGAAAAAGCCCGTCTTGCTTTGGACGGCGGCGTTGACCAGGAAGATATGCGTCAGACTGTGGTCGAACGGGTTAACGCGCTGGGTTTTGGGGCTGTTCCAAGCCGGTGCGCGGAGGGGGAGGGACTGTCCGCCGCCGGGCGCAGATGGGACGAGCGGGTGGCCAGACAAGGAGCGGAACTGGCTGGGCGGCGGCGCGAAGTGTATTTGGCCCTGGGCTTTTCTTTGCCCCTGCTTTTTTTATCCATGGGGGACATGCTTGGCTTGCCCGTACCCGACCTGCACCGGCAGCCGGCGCAGGCGGCCATGGCGCAGCTCTTGCTCTGCCTGCCGGTCATTTATGCCGGGCGGCGTTTTTACGCTTCCGGCCTCCTGGCCCTGGCGCGGCGTGCGCCCAATATGGACTCGCTCATCGGCATAGGTTCTGGAGCGGCCTTTTTATACAGCCTGTACAACACTTTGGGCGTTATCCGGGCCGGAACGGAAGTAGAGGGCATGAGCCTGGTCATGGATCTGTACTATGAGTCGGCCGCTGTACTCATTGCCTTTGTTTCTTTGGGCAAATATCTGGAGTTGCGCTCGCGTGCCAAAACCTCCGAGGCGGTCAAGGCCCTTATGGATTTGGCTCCGGCTATGGCCGTGCGCTTGACCGACGGCCGTCTGGACGGTCCAAGGGAAGATATACCGGCCGCTGCGGTGCGTGTGGGGGATATATTGCTGGTGCGGCCGGGAGAGCGCCTGCCGGTGGACGGAAGCGTGGCGGAAGGAAGCTCCAGCCTGGATGAATCCATGCTCACCGGGGAGAGTCTGCCGGTGGACAAGGGCGTGGGCGACCCGCTGACGGGGGGGACGGTCAACCTGCAGGGGGTCTTTGCCTTGCGCGCCGACCGGGTGGGCGAGGATATGACCTTGGCGCGCATTGTAAATCTGGTGCAGGCCGCTCAGGGATCCAAAGCCCCCATCTCCAGTCTGGCGGATCGAATCAGCCTGTATTTCGTCCCGGCGGTGATGGGCATAGCCCTGTGTTCCGCTTTGGGCTGGATGGCCTCCGGGGCTGAAACCTCCTTTTGTCTGCGCATTTTTATTTCAGTTCTGGTCATTGCCTGTCCCTGCGCCATGGGGCTGGCCACGCCCACATCCATTATCGTGGGGGCCGGGCGCGGCGCGCAACTGGGTGTACTCTTCAAGGGTGGGGAAGCCCTGGAAAAAGCCGCTGCTTTGCGGGCCCTGGTGCTGGATAAAACCGGCACCCTGACCCAGGGCAAGCCGGCGCTGGTCGGCATGGTCATGCTTAGCGGGGCTGCGGACATGGCGGAGGATCAGGCGCTGCGCCTGGCGGCATCTTTGGAGTCTTTTTCAGAGCATCCCCTGGCTCTGGCCGTGTTGGCTGAGGCCGGGCGGCGCGGGCTTAAGCCCTGGCCCGCATTGAATTTCAGGGCTATTTCCGGCAAAGGGGTGGAAGCGGAGATAAAGACGGAAGAAGGCACCTTCCACTGCGGCTTGGGCAATCTGGCCTTAGCCCGCGCCGGACTTAAGCCGGAGTGGGTTCTGGAGGTGGAAGAGGAACTGAGGGATTTCGGCCGGCAGGGCAGGACGCCCCTTATCCTCATGCGTGAAGGTCTGCCCCTGGCTGTGCTGGGAGTGGCCGATCCTCCCAGGCCGGAGAGCCGGCGAGTGGTGGGTGTACTCAAAGCCATGGGTCTGCGCGTGCTGATGCTCACTGGCGACAACCGGGCCACCGCAGCGGCTGTGGCCGCCGAACTGAGTCTGGATGAAACCCTGGCCGAAGTACTGCCTGAGGATAAGGCCGGCAAGATTGCCGAACTGCGGCAGAACGGTTTTAAAACCGGCATGGTGGGCGACGGGGTGAATGATGCGCCCGCTTTGGCTACGGCGGATGTGGGTTTCGCCATAGGCGGCGGTGCTGATATAGCGGTGGAGGCCGGTGATGTGGTGCTTGTGCGCGGCGGTCTTGAGGGGCTGCCGGCGGCTTTGGCTCTGAGCCGTGCGGTCATGCGCAATATCCGGCAAAACCTTTTTTGGGCCTTTGCCTACAATGCCCTGGGTATTCCGGTGGCGGCCGGGCTGCTGCATCTGTGGGGCGGCCCCACGCTTTCGCCCATGCTGGCGGGCGGAGCCATGGCTTTAAGTTCGGTATCCGTGGTCAGCAACGCCCTGCGTCTGCGCTTTTTTCAGCCTCCTAAAATTTAAGTAAGGCCGCTCCCCAGGTGAGTCCGGCGCCGAAGGCGTTGATCAGTATGCGCATGCCCGGCCGGATGACGCCCTGTTCCAGGGCCTCGCCCATGCCCAGAATGGTGGAGACCGCCGAGGTGTTGCCGTATTTATGCACGTTGATGAAGACCTTTTCCTGAGGTACGCCGAGCCGTTCCGCCACCGCCGTGATGATGCGCAGGTTGGCCTGGTGCGGGACGACCAGGTCGATGTCATCCATGCCGTAGCCTGTTTTTTCCAGAAGCTGTGTACTTATGGAACTCATGCTGCGCACGGCGTGCTTGAAAAGCTCACGTCCGTTCATCTGAATAAAGTTTTCAGGCCCCACCACATCCCCCAGTTTGTAGGGGAAGCTTGACCCGGCACCGTTGCAGAACAAAAGATCGCTCAATTCTCCATCGGCGTTGCACAAGATATCTTCAATGCGTGCGTTTACCGTCAGGGGGTTACCCGTGCGCGGCGCGGTTTCGTCCGCGCTCAACACCGCCGCCCCGGCACCGTCGCCGAAGAGTACGCAGGTGGCTCGGTCCTCCCAGTTGGTGAGCATGGAAAGAACTTCGCCCGCTGTTACCAGAATTTTGGCATGGGGTTCAATGGCGAGCAGACCGCGGGCCAATTGCAGACCATAGATAAAGCCGGTGCAGGCGGCGCTGAGGTCAAAGGCCATGCCCTTGATGCCCAGTTTTTGCTGCACTCTGACGGCGGTGGCCGGAAAAGCGTCATCGCCGGAAACCGTGCCCACAAGCAGGTGGGTGATCTCTTCCGCCTTGCAACCTGCGGCGTCCATGGCCCGGCGGGCCGCCTGGCAGATCAGATCCGAGCAGGTCTGGCCCGGAGCCGCGATTCTGCGTTCTTTAATGCCGGTGCGTTCGAGAATCCATTCGTTGGATGTGTTCACCATGGAGGCCAGCTCAAGGTTGTCCAGCACGCGCTCCGGGACGTAGTAGCCAAAGCCTTTTATATAGACAGGGTGCAACATGGTCATATCCTGAGGGCAGACGGCGGATCAGGTCCGCGTTACTGCTATTTTATCGCCTTGCTGTACAAGGTCAGTTCTTCGTTGGCGCTGATACTTTCCATCAGAAGCTTGTTGGTTTCTTTACGCACAAAGGCGGCGGCCATCTTGGCGGCTGAACAGACAGCCCGGGCATTGGATTTTCCGTGGCAGATGATCGCCACCCCCTGCAGGCCGAGCAGTGGGGCGCCGCCGTATTCGGCGTAATCCACAATGCGGGCGAAACGGGTCAGGGCACCTTTGGCCAGCAGGGTACCTAGTTTGGCGGACAGGGAAGAAAGCAACGCCCTTTTGAGTATGCGGGCCAAGGATGAACCCAGTCCCTCGGCCAGCTTCAGGGCTACGTTGCCCACAAAGCCGTCGCAGACAATGACATCCAGGTCGCCGGTGAAAATATCCCTTCCTTCGGCGTTACCTATAAAATTCAGCCGGTTGGCTTGCTTGAGCAAGTCATAGGCGTCTTTGACCAGACTATTGCCCTTGCCTTCTTCTTCGCCGATGGAAAGCAGCCCTACCTTGGGTCTGGAGCGCGAAAGCACGGTTTCGGCCATGGCCGCGCCCATAAGGCCGAACTGAAAGAGATGGTGCGGCTTGCAGTCAACATTGGCCCCCACATCAAGCAGCACTGTGGGTTGCTCCCTTTCTGAGGGGAGCATGGTGGCCAGAGCCAGACGATCCACCCCGTCAATGCGCCCGATGATGAACATGGCACAGGCCACAGTGGCTCCGGAGTGCCCCGGACTCATCATGCCGTCGGCCCGGCCTTCCCGCACCAGGCGGCAGGCCACCTGTACCGGCGCGTCTTTTTTGCGGCGCAGCACATCCGAAGGTTTATCCGTCATCTCCACCACATCGGTGGCGTGTATAATCTCGTAAGATACACCGCTGAGGTTCTCTTTCTTCAGCACCGCTTCAATGGCCTGCCCGCTGCCGACTAGAAGAAGCTTGCACCCGCACTCGCGAGCGGCTTGCAGGCTGCCGGGTATGGTAACCTCCGGCCCGAAGTCGCCGCCCATGGTATCCACGGCAATCACCGGCGCGGGAACCAAGCTGTTGGCATCGGGTAAGGCGGGCAGGTTGGCATCAGCGCCGCCTTTGCCCCAATTTAATTTAAAGGCCATGATGCCCGGTCAGCTTTCCGCGTTTTGCGCCGGGTTCAACTGCCTGCCCCGGTAACTGCCGCATGAGGGGCAGATGGAATGGGGGAGGGTGGGTTCGCCGCATTTGCAAAGCACCACATTGGGCACGGCCGTGCGTTGGTGGGAACGGCGCATATTCTTTCTGGATTTGGATTTTTTGTTTTGTTGAACCGCCATTATCGGTCTCCTTGTCCCTCCGTGCGGCGGAGGACATGCGGCGTAAACAGGGCGTAACGTTTTTGCCGCGTGATTACTTGTTCAATTTCAGCCCGCGCAGCTTTTCCAGGCGC
The DNA here is from genome assembly GCA_031280335.1 of Deltaproteobacteria bacterium. GTDB lineage: Bacteria > Desulfobacterota > Desulfovibrionia > Desulfovibrionales > Desulfovibrionaceae > WRHT01. The sequence continues at coordinate 7,815 of JAITGZ010000162.1, forward strand.
GGGTCGTCTTCTTCCCGTGCGCAGGCGCAAGGCCCGTGGTTCAGGTTATGCCCGCATCCAGGGCACAGTCCGGCGCAGTCTTCCCGGCAGAGCGGAAGCTGGGGCAGGGATTGAGCGAATTCCTCCCAGGCCAGATGGCCGGGGTTAATCTCCAGCCCGGCCAGATCTCCCGCCGCGTAAAAACCCGCTTCCCTCCGGCCGTCCTGCGGGTAACTCTCATTTGCCCTACGGCCTCTGCCGGGGGTTTTTCCGGCGAGTTTAAGAGACTCTGCCCGTTCACGGCGGCCGTGTCCTTGCGCCATCTTGCCGGCCAGAGCGGCGGACCAACGGATAAAATACCCATCCACCTCCACTTCGGACTCTTTGTCCGGCGAGAGGAGCAACGGGGGGAAAGGCTCAAAGCTGTCAAAACGATGGCGCAAGGTTATCAGCGCATCCTCAGCGCAAAGAGCGCAGGGCACGATGATGCTGCCGCTGATCCTCCCGCGCACCAGCAACCCGTCCTTTTGGAGCGAGAGGCTTATCCCTGCCTCCAGCGGGACGCTGATCCGGCAGTTCAGTCCGAACTCCGCCATGGGCTCAAGCCAAGTGGACTGATCCGTCAAAATAAGTTCCGCGCCTTCATTCAGCGCGGCGCACAAGGGCATCCAGCCTGCGGGCATAATTTTCCCCTCCGCCTGCGCGGAGACGTTGGTCTGAATTGACGCTAGTACCCGCGAAGGAAGGGTTTTGTCAAGAAGCAAAAAAAGGCGGGTTATTCCGGCGCTGTGGATTAATGATGTGTAATCTCAAAATTA
>JAITGZ010000232.1 GCA_031280335.1 Deltaproteobacteria bacterium
GCGCAAAAGCATATTTATGCACGGCATCCCGATATGCCGCAAAGCTCAAAGCTCTGGCTTCCGCTTTGGACCGGCTGTCTCCGGGTTCAGAAACCAGCGCCAGGCGCATAAAGAAAATACCCATGAGCATACCGGCCACCACAAGAGATTTCATACCTTGCCCCCATGTATAAGCCGGTTGCGCTGCTCCCGGATGTTTTCATCCAAAAAGAGGTTGCCGTCACGGATCTTCACGCGAACGGTCTGGGCCTGCTCCGCAAAGGGCAGAAGCAGAAATTCCCGCACATTCAGGGTTTTTGTGCCGGCCTCGGTGTCATAGGTTAAATCCTGGTGAATAATGCCTAGAAGCGTCTGGGCCAGATTATGCTGGGCAATTATCCCGTCCTGTTCCCGTGCCCAGGTCAGTAAGCGATCCAGGGCAGCCGACAGGGTTATGCCGTGGATTGTGGCCACAACCAGTTGACGGCTGGATCCCAGGGCTATGCGCAGCACTTCCGAAGCAGCGTGGCGCGTTCTGATTTCGCCCACAAAGACAATGTCCGGTGAGCTGTACCTGTGCGAGTGTTCAATATGCGCGGCCAATTCCTCTTCCGAGTTGATGTCCGTCTGAAAACACATGCCGTGTGCGCCGTGCCTGCCGGATAAGGGCATCTCAACCGGCAGTTCGTAAGTAATGGCGTGTCCGCCGTATGTTTTCAGCCTGGCAGCTATAAAGGCCGCCGCTGAGGTGGTTTTGCCTGAAACCTGCGCCCCGCTGAACAGCAAAAGTCCCTTGGAATTTTCCTTCTGAAGCAGCCAGGATGTAATCTGCCTGGGCAGATTCAAGGCATCAAAATCAGGGATGACTTCCGGCAGACGCCGCAAAAAAAATATCCGGCCCAAACAAATATCGTTATACATGGCCGCTCTGAAGGCGATATTCTGAAACACCACCCGCAGGCTTAAAGACGGATCTTTGCTTTCATAGGACGTTTTCAAAACCAGCACGAGCGTATGCAGGTCTTCCATAAGCGACATGTCCACCGGGGCCAGGGCCTGCCCGTGATCCGGAGTTCCTTTGAAAAACCAGGATTCCGGACTGGATTCGGCCAGAATCAGATCGGAAAAAGAATAATCCGCCAGGGGCATACTCACCGTCCGGTATAAGTTATGGTGTTGTTGGGGCCGCAGGATCGGGCCGCGTCAGTAACGCGCTGCGCGGCGCTGATGTTTGTGCCGTTCACCTGTACCGCCTCCCATGTATCGAGCTGGTATGTGGCCAGTTTGGTGCAATCGGACTGGGATATTTGGGCCAGACTGATTCTGTAGGTACTTACGTCCGAACCTGGACTCAACGTGATGCTGCCGCCCCAGGGCGTATATGCCGCAGCCCCGCGTATGAGATTTTTGGGGATCAATCCGGATTTGACGGCCAAGGACGTATCCAGGCCGGAATATGAGGACGAACCGGCATATAAGCCCTGAATCTGCATGGAAATCGAGGTTATGGACTGCTGCATCTGTGAAAGCTTGGAGCTTGAGAAAAGCACATAGACCACCCCGGCTATCGTCCCAAACATGATCAGATAAAAAAGAATCGCCCCCACGCCTTCCGTGAGCATCCAGCCGCCGTCATCCTTCACGGCCCTGCCGGCCCTGACTCTCGCCTTGTTGTACAGTGATAATATGGACATCAGAACCCTCCCATGAATTGTTGTTGCATTGATCCTATGGCCAGGCCGATGGCGCAAAGCACCAGCATGATCCCTATGATGAATATGGTGTTCAAGGCTTTGGCCTGGCTGTTTATGCGCTCCACGCCTTCCCCAAGCCAGTCCTTGGCTATGGAAAACAAATTTTTGTGAAAATCCGGAAATGACGCATATACAGCCAGTTCTTCCACCAGCTCCTGATCCGGAAAATTCAAATCCAGCTGCAACAGCACGGTTCCAAGATTGGCCTCATACTGATAGCGCTCTTTGATCAAGGCCACGCGCTCACGCAGCCAGGGACGCAGCACATCTGAATCCAGCATGTCTCCAAGAATCTGATCAAGCTGGATGTTGGCCCGCAGCAGAGTGGCCACGCTGAACATCCAGATGCTCCCCAAAATCAGCCGGTAAATCGACCAGGGCGGCAGACGGTCAAAGGCAGCGCGTACCGGCCCTGTCCAGTACGGCAGCGAGAGCAATGCTAAAGCCGACAGCGCCACGAGCATGAGCAGCACGGCCGCGCCGGCGAAAGAGGAAACGAACGAGCCGGCCGCATACAGTGCCGCAGCCGCGCCGCTCCAGGTATCCGGGTTGCTGATTTGGGCCAGTTCAGGGATGACGTACATGGAGACTACAAGGAGCAGCACAATGAACATTACGCCCAAGAGCAAAGGGTAACTGACGGCGGAAATCAGGCTGCCGGTGATTTTTTGCCGGGCCTCGATCAAGGCCACACAGTCCAGAAGAGCTTCAGGGAGCCTGGCGCTTTTTTGTCCGCCGCGAATCAGCATGATTTCTTCAGGAGGAGCCCAGGGGAGCAGGGCGACATCAAGAGGATGCCCTTTGTTCAAATCATCGATCACCGCCGCGAAAAGGTTAGCCAGAATATGCCGCCTGGCCGCATAGCGATCATGCAGCATTTCCGCCGCCTTAAGTTCACCCACGTTATAGCGCAGGAGCGTGGCCAGCTTGGTCCAGGTCTTTGCCCTGGTTTTTTGGCCAAAATAGCTTTTGATAATGAAATGGCGCATAGCTACGCCACCGCCGGCTTGGGATCAGGCTCAAAAGAAAGGGGCACGCCCAGGCGGATTTCCGTCATATGCGGATCGAGCACGCCTTGCTCCATTTTGCTGATGGCGTCCTGCACGTATGATCTGCCGCGCAGGGCCTCGCGCCAGTATTGGTATGCCTCGGCTATGCTGCCGGCGCGGACGTGCTTGAGCAGGATATGATCCGTAACTACTACTTCCGCCGCCACAGTCTGATCCGTAAATCCCACATGTTTGCAGTGTTCGCAGCCCTTGCCGCGTATGTGTATATCATCCATCCGGTTGGCCGCTTTCAAAAGCCGGTCATAGGTCTGGCTGGGCAAAACTTCGTTTCTGTGTTCTTCAGACGCTTTTCCCAAGGGCACCTTGCAGCTGGGGCAAAGCACAGGAACCAGGCGCTGATAGACAAGGCCGGCCATGACATTGTGATCGCACAGATACTCCAGAGGTTCAGCGTAATGCGCCGCATTGAGCAATGACTGCATGCGCAGGATAATCCCCAGGGCGTTATTGGCGTGCAAAGTGGCCCAGACGCTGTGTCCGGTCAAAGCGGCGTCAATGGCGGCTACAGCCGCGTCCGGATAGCGGATTTCGCCAATCATCAGCACGTCCGGATCAGAGCGCATGGCCCCGGCAATGGCGTCAATATAGGCCCGGCTGCGCGCTTCCGGATCGTTAGTGTTATCACCGGAATGCACCATGATCTGCTTGACGTTGGCCAGAGGGTACTCCGGGGGATCTTCAATGCTCAAAAAAGACTTTTCCGGGGCCTCCTGCGCCTGCCCTTCCATGAGGTGCTTAAGCGCCGTACTCTTGCCATGCCCGGTCGGGCCGGAGATAATCGTAAGCCCGCTGCGTTCGGTCAGGCTGTGGAATCTGTCTATATCAGCCGGAAGATACCCCAGCTTTGACAACCTGCTGCCAAGGGAACCTGCGGCGGACGTGCGGTCATAAAGCAGACGCAGAGGCATGAAACAGCCGTTACCGTCCGCTTGGGAACACTCCAGCGGCTCGGTATGCACACGGACGGAATGAACCTGTTCCGGCAGGTACTGCCGGCGTGAAATACGCGCATCCTGCCTGATGCTGGGCGTGTGGCTGGAACTGGACGCCTGTTGTGAAAGGGTACCGTAGATCACAGCGATCAACTGCTTGGTCTTTGCCCCCGGAAGCTGCGCGTGTGAGCGCAGCATGCCCAGGCAGCGCATCTGGATCGTGCCGTAAGTCCCATAGTCGGCTATATGTATATCAGAGGCGTTTTCCTCATACGCCGTGCGGATCAGGCGGATGGCGTAATCTTGCAGCTCGCTCAGCTTGAAGTTGTCGCTGTCTTGTTGGGTGAAGCGCTTCTGAAATTCCGAACTGGGCAAGTATTTCATTTCAAAAACACCGCGTTTTCTGGCCAGAGAAAGAAAAGACATGAGTTCCGCCTGGCCGCGCCAGGCTTCAGAAATATACAGCACTCCGGAGTCCAGAAAGACGTTTTCACGCAGCTCTTTGGACGCGCCTTCAAAAAAAGTCGTACTCATCTCAATCCTCCAGGCGCAGCATATGCGTGCGTCCGTCCGCGCCGCGCAGCGTTACCTGGACAGCGGTTATCTGTTCCACCTTGTACGAGTCCACATTGTCGCCTTTGCGCACATTTCGCCTGCCGGCACCGGAGCTTACGGTCGCGCTCAAATCCCCGTCCAGGCCGCTTATGGATATGAGCTGCGGTGTATAATAAATGGAAGAAGGCTGCGGACGCGCCTGGCTTTTGCCTGGAGAAACCGGAGAAACATGCGGCGTGTCCAGGGCTGATATTTTTTGTTCCACTTCTTTGAGGGCCAGTTCGGCGCGGCGCAATTCCAGAGAAGCCAAGGTTTCCGTCAGTTTTCTGGTGTTGATGCCCGAAGGAGGTTCAAGGCTGCTTATATTTCCCGCTGGGGAAGGTTCCACCATTTTTTGCGCCAACGGCGCGGGATCAGCGGGAGCAGGAGCGGGTTTGGCCGGTTGAATCGGAGGCATATTCAGCTTTTCAACGGACTGGGACTGGGGCGAATCCCAAAAATCACCAAACAAGGTTTTATATATGGCCGCAGCGCTGCCGCCGATGAGCGCCATGGACACGAAAAGCAGAACAACCCACTTGGGAGGCTTGAGGACATTAAGGCTTGGCATAGATGACTCCTTGGATAGTCCAGCCGCTTTTGCTCCAGGTGATTTCTGAAACAATCAAGCCGGGCAAAGATAAAAACTTGAATATGCTCAAATCCAGAAAGGACTGCATCGGCGCGTTGGCCAGCGTAAACTGGCCGCGCTGCCAGGGCGCGAAAATCAATACCCCGTCCCGGCGCGTCTGTTCCGGAGCCTCCCAGGATAGTTTTTCCAGATTAGCGTTGAGTTCTTGCACAACCTGGTATAATTCGGCCCCGGCATCATCCCTGGACAACAGACTGACCGCCGGATTTTTGGGCAAGGAGGCCAGCGGCAAAACGCCCTGGGCGGACGTGGGGCTGATCAGCCTGGCCTTTGCCGGCAGCTTTGTGAAAGACCCGCCACGGCTGTGATTATAAGTCAAAGTGAGGCCTGTGCCGGGCAAACAGGACATGCCCGTGAGCATCCACGCTTCTTCCACCAGCGCCTGATCCAGCATGGCTGGTATGCACTGCCCGCCGGCGTTGCGCGGAGAGGGCGCATCCTGCCAGGTCCGCTGAAAATAAATTTCCGGATGCTCCAGGAGGTTTTGTTTGTTCTGTTCCGCCGCCAGCAGCATGTTCCGGCGGGCGATTTCCATCTCCCGCTCCTGAAAAAGACCGTACAGATTCCAGGCAGCAACCGCGCAGAGCAACAAGAACGCCAGCCCGGCCAGTTTGAGGCGCAAGCTTTTAGCCGCCGGATCGTTGGCCAGGTATTCAAGGGGGTATTCCGGACGTAGCTGCTGCTGTAAATACCTGATGGTCTCTCCGGCGCTCTTGCAGGTGATGAGTTCGGCATCCGCCGCGTAAATGTTGCGCAAATCCTGTACCGCGTTTTCCGCCTCAGCTTGCGTGGCGTAGCAGGCGTCCTCGGCTATGGCCCCATTGGGCGCTCCAAGCACCCACCAGAAAGTCTCAAAGGCGAACAAACCGATAAAGGTCTTGCGGCTCAAACGCAGGGAACCGGCCAAAGAATAAATCTTATGGCGCGGCAAGGAGCTGATATACCCCAGGGCGTAATCCTGCTTGCGGATTACCACGATATTATATTTCTCTTTGGAGAGTTCCCTGGCGCGTTGCAGGGCCAGTTTGCGCGGTTTTTTCGCGTACGCGCCGCCGAACACGCCCTGCCAGAACAGCCCCAGAGCGTAATAATGCTGGCCGATCTTTGTTGTCCGGAGCATTATATTTCACCTGATTCCGTTGAAATGGTTATGATGATGACGCTCTTGGCGTATTCGCGTGCGTGGCCAAACGCGACCAGGCCGGCCTGCGTGCTGCGCCCGGCGTTCTCCTGTTCAAATCCCGCCAGCACCAGAGTCTGCCCCATTTTCAGCGACATGCGCTGGGAAAAACTGCGGTTTGAGACCTTGGGGAGTTGTATGGTGGAGCTGTTGGAAGTGAATTCTTCCATTGCGTCCAACGAGCTTAAGTTGATGGTGTATTGCAGCACAACGCGGCGGCGCTCCAGGATGTGCGGTATGACCGTCATGGCGAAGCCGGTGGTAACCTCTCCAGGCGTCAGGGTGGTTGTATCGCCGTATTCATTTTGAGATTTGGACGAACTGGCCAGATAGGCGTCACGGCGTATGGCCTGGATGGGCACGGGCTGATTGCTCATGACCACGCCGCCCCCCGATGTTACCTGCGTGGCCTTGCCCAGGCGGCGTAAGCCTTTAAGCAGCGCCGTGCTGTCTTTCAGTTTGCCGTCAACAATGGCCGCTGAAAGTTCCCCGCCCAGATTAAGCGTCTTGATGGCGGAAGTCGCGCCGGACGACACCAGCACAGAGGGGTTTTCAAAAAATATGTCAAGATTAAGCGCGGCTTCCGCCGAATCATCAATCTCCAAAGACCAGACCTTGACGGACATGGCAATCTGCCTGGACAGCCTGGCGTTGAGATCATCCACGTACCTGCCCACCTGCTGCAACACATAAGGCGTATCGCGCACCGTGATCGTCCCGGCCGCCTGATTCATTGTTACCGAGCCGGTTTGAGTCAGCAGGCTTTTCACTTCGTTGGCCACATCCTCCCAGACGTCAAAACTCAAGGCCGTGCTGTTCGTCTGCGCCGTGGCCATGGACGTGTCCTGCACTTGGACGGATGTGCCGCCCAAAGTGGCCGTCTCTTTGGACTGATTGGTTATAGTATTGGAAAAGGCTACCTTGCCCGGCGCGGACCAAATGGTGAAAGTCTTAACCTTGGTGGAAACAAAACTGACGCTGCCTTCGTCATATTCCCAGGCCATGCCGGTTTTGCCGCTCAAATAGGTCAAAAGTCCATGCAGCGAACCCGTATAGTTGACCCGTATGAGCTGACCCGCGCCCTGTTTGAGCGCGCTCAGCAGCTTGGCGTCCAGGCCGTCCTGCGGCGCTGCTGCCGCCGGAGAGGAATCCGGCTGCACGGAAATCACCAGGCCGGTCATGGCGCTGATGGAGGCGCAGATGTCCGGCAGAGCGCCTTTTGTGTTCAAAGTGATCTTGCGGGCAAATACTCCTGTGCTGAAAACCGTATCCTCAGGCAGGCGTACCGGCTTCGCCCCCAGATAAGAATCCTCCACCACAGAGACGATCTTTGAGCGGGTCATGCCGGCCCATTCGTCCTCTTTGCTCAATATCTCTTTTTCCCGCATATCGCCGGCGCAGCCTAAGGCGCATAAACACAGTAAAACAAAGGTCTTGCGCATGGTTACTCCTCGCTTATCTCTAAAACCTGGTTGCCCAGGTAAACTTTGGCCTGCAAAGGATTACCCTGTTCATGCAGGCGCAGGATCAGCGCTTGCACCGCGTCCACAAAGTCCCCTTGAAAAGTCGAGGAAGAAGACAGATCAAAGTCATGCCTGGCCTTCCAGGCCACCTGATACCCGGCGTTTTTGCCCCATTGCTCCAACTGCTCTTTCAAGCTGCCGGGCTTGATCCTCCAGGAAGACATGGATTGGAGGGCATCGCCTGTGGGCGTTTCAGGCCGCGCCGGCGTGGTCTGGATTTGCGCCTTGGCCTTTGTTCCGCTCGCCGGCGGATTCTTCTTTGCCGGCTGCGGCCGTTCTTCCAGAGGATAGGTCAGGCCCCGCTGTTCCGCTTCAATAAAGGCTTTTTCCGGCAGTATCTGCTGCCTGGCGGAAGGTGTGGCCAGGGTCAATTCCTGCTCCAGGCGCTGTACCGGGACAGGCGAGACTTCCCTGTAATCAGTGATACCGCGCTTGGCGAAATACGGATAGGCCGCAACCATGCCCTTGTTGAGGGCGTAGCATTGCGTAATCACAGCATCATCAGGCAGGCGCAGACTTAAATAACAGGATCCGTCAGACAGCATATCCAGGATATAGCCAATGGCCAGACCGCCTCCGGGAAAGATTGTAAAGCCCTTCTGGCGCAGGGCGTTTTCAAAAGCCCGGGCAAAAGGCGTATCCACGTCCGCTAGCCAGATTGCGGTCAGACCGGGTGGATATATTGAAGCCAGGTGTTTGGCCGCGTTGGAAGCGATATAGGCCACCGCCTCAGGATGCGGCCTGCTTACCCCGTCAAAGGCGGGAGGATACGTCTCTTGGGCGCATCCGGCCAATAGCAGCAGGAGGCAAAGCATTTTCTTCATGATTTTGCCTCAAAATCCGGAGCGCCGTTTTTGCTCCAGAATCTTGCCGCGCAAGCCGGATAGCCTGAACAACCGTAAAAATCGTACGCTTTGCCGCTTTTGTTGACGCCATGTTTATGCGCCAGGGGCTTGCCGCATTGCGGACACTGGTACTCACTAAGCTCAAGCGGCTTTTTCTCCTGCTTTGCCCCGGGTTTGCCTCCGGCATCGGGGACGCTGTACTTGCACTCCGGCCAGCCGGAGCAACCCCAAAAATCGTAGCCGTCCTTGCCCTTCTTCATCCTGTGCAGCAGGGGCTTGCCGCATTCAGGACAGGCATGGCAGTTTTTGGCCGTGAAAACGCCTATCTCCTGACTGAGTTTGGCGTTGGCGGCGCTCACCAGGTCATGGTACTTTTTTCTTCCGCCGGCGACTTCATCCAGCCCGTCTTCAAGCCCTTTGGTGAAATCCAAATCCATAAAGCAGAAAATGCCGTTCATCGCCTCCACAACCGCGCAGCCCGTCCCGGTGGGCACGAGGTTGCGCTTCTTGTCTATTTCCAGATAACCCTTATGCGCAATGATGTTTTCCAAGATGGCCGCATAGGTCGCGGGCCGGCCTATGCCCCTGTTTTCAAGCTCGCGTACCAGGGACGCCTCCGTATAACGCGCGGGCGGCTTGGTCTGTTTGGTCAGAACCCTTGCGCTTTGCGCCAGCAAACGGCTTTCAGCGCGCAGAGACGGAATTTGATTTTCTTCCGCCTCTTCCTTTTCTTCCTCATCTTCTTCCGGAGCGTTCAGGCTCCTCCAGCCGGCAAAGGTCATTTTACGTCCGGACGCTTCCAAAATAACCGGCTTGTCTTCAATCTTTTCTTCACTTTGGAGTACAGCCTTTCTTACGGCATACGCCGCGTCCGCCATCTGCGAGGCAACGGCCTGCAAACGGATGAGCTTATACAGGGCCTGCTGTTCCTCGCCTTCCCCCGCGTTTTCCACTTCCACATGGGTAGCGCGTATGGCTTCATGCGCTTCCTGCGAACCGGCCTTGCTTTTGAAGCTTCTGGGCGCGGCTGCGGCGGGGAGATTATTGGCCCTGCAATATTCCATTATGGCCTCTATGGCCTCCTGGGACAGATTGGGGCTGTCCGTGCGCATGTAGGTGATATGTCCGCCTTCATAGAGTTTTTGGGCCAGCTCCATGGTCTTCTTGGGCGAAAACTTCAATTTTTTGGAAGCGGCCTGCTGTAAGGCGGAGGTCGTAAAAGGCGCGGGCGGGGATTCCTTTTTTTCCGATTCCTCAAAGCCCGTTACCGTGTAGTATTTCAACCCGGCGATCTTGTCGGCCAGGGCCTTGTCCAGAATGTATTCGCTCCCGGACTGCAAAAAATCCTTGCTTTTCCACAAGGCTTTCCAGCCGGAACTGACATGCTCCACCGCCTCAAAGACGACCTCCACCCCGTAATGCGTGGTAACTTTGAAGCAGCTGATGGCTTTTTCGCGCTCCACCACAATCTTTACCGCCGGACTCTGCACCCGGCCGGCGCTCTTGCCCTGCCCGGCCACATGGGACAAGGCCGGAGACACCTGGTAGCCCACCAGACGGTCCAATACCCGGCGGGCCTCCTGGGCCATGACCAAATCATTGTCAATGACGCGGGGGCCGGATACGGCCTGCCGTACCGCCTTTTCCGTGATCTCCTGAAAGGTTACGCGCTTGGGGGTTTTCAGGCCCAAAGCCTCTTTGAGGTGCCAGGCTATGGCCTCGCCCTCGCGATCAGGGTCAGTGGCCAGATAGACTTCTTCCGCTTTGTCAGCCAAAGCTTTAAGCTCCCTGATCCGCTTTGCTCCCCGTTCCGTAGGCACATAATGCGGCGCGAAAGTGGTCAAATTCACGCCCAGATCCTTTTCAGGCAGATCGCGCACATGGCCGTAACTGGCCTCCACCTGCCAGCCTTCACCGAGATATTCCTTGATCTTCTTCGTCTTGCCGGGAGATTCCACAATTAAAAGCTTCATGGTTCTACTCCAAAAGGTTAAAAACCCAATACGGACTCATAGCTTCTGCTTTTGCCCAGCCCCGCCTCAACCTGCTTTTTTACCGCGCCCAGACCGCGCCTTTGATGAATGTCATTAAAGTCCTTGCAGCCCGCCTTGCGCTCGTCAGGCGTAAGAAAGGGGATAATGAGCCTGCCCTTGATTTTTTCCGCCGCCGCCTTGGCCTTAAGCACGCCGATATTGCCCATGCTATGGGAGTGATCATTATCCGCGCAGATGACGATGGCCGCGTCCGGCAGAAGGCTGCGGATGTTTTCCGCCGCCGGCATAAGATTATCCGCGCCAAAGGCCACAACGCAGGGCAGCCTGGTTGCCATGTGCAGACTGGCCGCCGTGGCGTAACCTTCGGCAATCAGCACCTCTTTTTGCCGCGCCAGTTCATTAAATTCACAGCCAAGCAGAAAAAAATTGCCCTTTTTCTCCGCCCCGGCCTGAAAACTCTTGAAGCCGTTTTCATGAATCCGCGGCAAACTGCGAATCTCGCCCTTGAGGTTGAGCAAGGGCACAAGCAAATCACGGCCCGTCTCCGACTCTTTTATGCCCAAGGCTTCAACTCCCTTGGCCGCCAGGTAAGGATGCTCGCTCGCGGCCGGAGACCTGTCCGCGAAATAGGCGGCGCAATCCTTCGCAACGGCATCGCGCGCCATATCCTGTTCCCGGCGGCGCGCTTCACGCTGCTGGTCAGCCTCCGACCGGAGCAAAAGCTTTTGTTCCTCCGTCAGCTCATGCCCGCCGGAAAACTTCCAGTTACTCTTCTCGCCCGTGGCGTGGTTCTGCATCCAGCCGGCAGGCAGGCCGTCAGCATAGGCGCAATAGGCGAAATCCTTGTTGCCGGCGGGACGATCAATAGCCGGGAGGCGGTGTACCTTGCCGTTCAGCGCCGGCCTTGCCCCCTGCAAATCCCCGCCCATAGCGGTTATGGCCTTGGCCAGTTCACCGGCCGCATCCAGGGACTGATCCGCAAGAGACTGTTCCTTGGGCAGCCATTGGCCTAAACGTCTCAAATCCGCGCCTGCCGGGGCAAACCAGGACTTCTTCTGCCTGTCCCATTGCGCCCCCAGTTTTTTAGCCTGGTCTTTTTCCGCGTAGGGTACTTCAAGGAAGGTCTTTTCTTTGGCAGCGCCCAAATTTGCCTTGACTTCAACTGGAGGTTCGGCTATTCTTTCTTCAGAAGGCTGATCATGAAGGACGTCCTCTTTTGAGGCTTGGGCAGGCCAGAG
>JAITGZ010000269.1 GCA_031280335.1 Deltaproteobacteria bacterium
GCTCGCCCACCACCGTGGCGTAGCCTTCGGGCATAGCCATGATGAAGTCATGGGCATAGGCGGCCTCGGCTGCGGCCCTAACCCGCTCCGCGCTCAGGTCGGGCCGGCCGTAGGCGATATTTTCCATAATGGAACAGTTGAAAAGAAAATTGTCCTGCGACACAATGGATATGTTGGCGCGCAGCGAAGCCAGGGTGAACTCGCGCAAGTCCGTACCGTTGAGCAGGATACGCCCGCCGGTGGGGTCATAAAAACGCGGCAGCAGGTTAATGAACGTGGTCTTGCCCGCGCCTGAAGGCCCCACAATGGCCAGGCGCTCCCCCTGCCTGATCTCCAGGCTGAGATCGCGCAGGGCAATGCTTTCTTTGTTGTAAGAAAAAGATACCTCCTCAAAATGCAGTTCCATCCTGTCCGGCGGCTGTTCCAGCCTTATGTCGCCTTCGCTTTCTTCCACATTTTCGTGCGAATCCAAAATGTCAAAAACGCGCTCGGCCCCGGCCAAAGCGCGCTGAATCTCATTATTGGCGCTGTTCAATTTTTTGACCGGCTCGTAGAGCAGGGCCAGGGCGGCCATAAAAGACATGAAGGTGCCGGGTGTGGATTTACCCTCGATCACCTGCAGCCCGCCGATGAAAAGCACCAGACCTATGCCCACCGCCCCCACCAATTCCATGACGGCAGAAGAACACTCCCCCGCCACAGCCTGCCGTATGGAAACCTTGAGCAGCCGCTTGTTTTCCCGATCAAAACGCTCGCCTTCGCTCTTTTCGGTGGAAAAAGCCTTGACCACGCGGATGCCGCTTAAAATTTCGTTCAGCAGCACCGCCGCATCCGCATAGATGGCCTGCCCGTCGCGGCCCAGACGGCGCAGCTTGCGCCCAAAATAAATAAAGGGAAAAAAGGCCAGGGGCAGGGCCACCACCGCCAGCAGAGCCAGCTCAAAATTCTGATAAAAGACCACGCCCATAAGCCCGAACATGGTCAATACCTGGCGGATCACCATCACCGTTGAAGGCAGGCTGCCGCGAATCATGGCCACATCGTTAATGATGCGCGACATGAGCTGCCCCACCTGCGCCCCCTCGTAATAGCGCAGGGGCAACTTGATGATCTTGTTATACAACTCATCGCGCAGTCTTTCCAGTACCTTGAGGCCGCAATACTGCATCATGTAATTCTGCAGCACCCTGCCCACCCCCTTGCCTATGGTGATGACCACAAAGGCCAGAGGAACAAGATACAAGGCCACCCTATCCTTGTTCAAAAAGATATCGTCCATGACCGGCTTGACGATATAAGCGGTGGCCCCTTCAGCCAGCGCCACCATAATCAGGGCCAGAAAAGAAAGGGCTATTTGCGCCTTGTAAGGTAAAAAATAGGACAGGCAACGTTTGAGAAGGTAGCGGTTATAGCCCTTGCCCCCAGGCGGAGGTACGGGACGGCCGTTACGCTCCCTGGCGTCACGGGCGGATTGACTGAAAAGACTCTCACCGCTATGGGGCGCAGCATCGCCCGTATCACTGCCTTTATTGCCTTCATTAAGCTGTGCCATGGATATCCTTAAAAAAAATCGCCTTCCGTGCGGCAACGCCGCTCACTCCGGTTATTATGCCGTAAAATTTTTCAGATCGCCAGTCATTATTCGCCAGAACAACGGTTCGGTCATGGCGCGAACGGCGTTGGAGCATTTCTATTTTTAGAGCAATTTCGCTTTGAAATTGCTCTGACGGCGGGGTTCGCGCAGCGCCGCCGCCCGCCAGGCGTAGGAGAAATTCACTTTCGCCGTTAGCGCCGAGCAAAGCGTCTCAAAATTGAAATGCTCTAAAATGCTATTTTTATATTTTCACTCTTGACCTTTCCAAATATTTCGTCTAGGCTGTTTTCGAGGTTTAAAAAAACATAAAAATCATGACCGCGATTAATCTTCTTCCTTTGTCCGCGTCCGGGGCCGCTTTTGGTCCGTCCATCGTGCGCGGTCTGTGGTGGCGGAACGCTTTTTTCGCGGCCGCGACGCATGTCTAAATAACAAAAAAACATGTTTCAGGGGGCTGCGGGCAAAGGCTTGCGGCCCCCTTGTTTTGCTGTGTGGGTTCCACGGGCCTCCCCCCGCCCCGCCATAAGGAGCCTGATATGCAAAACATCACCGCCTGCGACGGCGCGTTCGCCGTTGTACCACATCCACCCCTGACTTATCTCCCCCCGCGCCGCACCGCGCCCGCCAAGCCGTTGCGACTGACGGACATTATGGAAACCCTGGCCCAGGGGCACGACCTGGCGCCGGATGAAGCCAGGGACGCCTTTGCCGGATTGCTGGATGGGGATCTGGCTCCAGCCCAGGCCGGAGCCTTGCTGCTTGGCCTGCGGGCCAAGGGTGAAACCCCGGAGGAAATGGGCGCGGCGGTTACAGCGGTGCTGGAGCGCGCCGTGCCCGTACCGCCGGTGCAAGGAACCTGCATTGACGTGGTGGGCACTGGCGGGGACGCCAAGTCCTCTTTCAACTGCTCCACCGCCGTGGCCTTGTCCCTGGCCGGACTTGGGCACAAGGTACTCAAGCACGGCAACCGTTCCGTCTCTTCCCGCTGCGGCAGCGCCGATGTACTGGAACTGCTAGGCATCCCCCTGGATGTGCCGCCCGAAGAGGTGCCCCATGTGCTGGAGCGGGAAAATTTTGTCTTTTTGTTCGCCCCCCGCTATCATCCGTCTTTTAAGCATGTCATGCCCATACGCCGTGAGCTGGGGGTGCGCACCGTCTTTAATCTGCTCGGTCCTCTGGTCAACCCGGCCAGACCCACCCACCACTTTCTGGGGGTGGCCAGGCCGGAACACCTGCCTCTGGTGGCCGGAGCCCTGGCCCGCGCTTCGCAGGGGCAGGGCGCGGTGGTGCATGGGGCTGGTGGCTATGATGAGCTGACCCCGCTGGGGCGGGCCTCGCTTATGTTTGTACGTCATGGAACCACCAGGCCGGGTTCATTGGATCCGGCGGATTACGGTTTTGCCTCTTGCACGGAGCAAGACCTGGCCGTGAGCGGCCCGGAAGAAGCCGCCCTGAGACTGCGTGAACTCTTGCGCGGCGGCGGGCCGGAGCCCATGCGCGACACGCTGGCCCTTAATTTGGGCTTTGCCCTTTACCTATTGGGCGAAGAAGGCGCGGAGTCTCTTGATCCTGCGCGTGGGTTTGAGGCGCGGCGCATGCATGAGGCCATGACGCGGGCGCGGCAGGCCGTGCGTGCGGGCGCGGGCGGGGTGTTCTGCCATGCTTGAGCGCTTTCGTAAGGCCAAGGCCGCTGAGATCGCCGCCCTGGAAAAACTAACCGCTCAAGGCAACATGCCCCACGCCTACGCGGGCCCCCGTCCATCTTTGCGCACCGCTCTGACAGCCGGAACCCAGGGGGCGGTCATGGCCGAATACAAGCGCGCCTCTCCTTCCCAGGGTGATCTCAACCTTGCCCTTACGCCCGAAGAAGCCGCCGCCGCCTATGCCCGGAACGGCGCGGCGGCCATATCCGTACTGACGGAAGAGCATTATTTCAAGGGGCATCCGGATTATCTGGGGCGCATGGCCGCGCCGGGCCTGCCGTTGCTGCGCAAGGATTTTATCCTGCATCCCCTGCAGGCCGAGCAAACGGCCGCAACCCCGGCCGCCGCCCTGCTGCTCATCGCCCGCCTGCTGGATGACCAGGCTCTGCGCGCCGTTGCGCGCCGTTCGCTGGATATGGGGCTGGAGATAGTGGCGGAAATTTTTGACGCAGGGGACCTGGCGCGGATGCGCCGCCTCATGGGGAACCACAGCCTCATCCAGGTGAATAACCGCGATCTGGAGCGGCTGGAGGTGGACCCCAACCGATCCGCCGCGTTAATCCGCAGTAAAAAACCCGGCGAGTGCTGGATCTGCGCCAGCGGCATCACCGGGCCGGAACAATTGGCGCGCATGTTCTCCCTGGGTTTTGACGCCGCCCTGATCGGCTCCGCCCTGATGCGAAGCAAAGACCCCGGCCAGGCCCTATCCGCTCTGCTCAAAAGAAAAAACCATGCGGACGCTGTGTAAAATCTGCGGCCTGAC
>JAITGZ010000020.1 GCA_031280335.1 Deltaproteobacteria bacterium
CACGGCATCAACGCCGCCGCGCACAAGCTGGCCATTTGGGTGGGGGTCATCTTTGGGGTGCTGGGCTGTCTATTGACCGGTCTGATTTACGGTCTGTTCCCGGATTGGGGCTTTTTCAGGCAGCGCTGGCTGGCGCTGAAGTGGCTCATTTTGCTCGTGGCCGTAACGTCCGGCACCTTTTTTCTGGGCGAATGGGAGAAGGCCATGCTGGCGCTGAGCGAGGAGTACGGGCTGGCCGCCTTGAGACGGGCGGATTTTACGGCCATACGCTCCCGCCATTTATGGGGTACAATGCTCCAGCTGTCTATGTTGTTCTTTGTCCTTTTTCTTTCCGTGTTCAAACCCTGGCGCAAAAAGGACGGGCAGGGGCGGTGATGCGAGGCATGGCTCACAAGCACGCTTTGGCGCGGCATCTTTAAAAGCCGCTATTGCCGTAGCTTGCGCCGGGGCTTGCGGCTGTGTTTTTTTTGGCGTAAACTCCAGAGCATATTAACTTTGAGACGCGCTCTCGGCGCTTTACGGCGAAAGTGAATTTAGCCTGCGCCCCGCAGGGGCGGCGGGGCTTCGCCTGATCCGCCGAGCGGTCTAAAAGTGAAATTGCGCTGGAGTCATTTTGAGATTATACATTTTGGGATTATTGCCCAAACCCCATCCGCGAGCAATGATTCCTCAGGACGGGTGATGTTTTGGTTTTTTCAGGGTGCATAGCTAATTTTGAACGCAGGAGCTGCTGATGAACGTCTTAAAGATGACTTCTTTGGATATTAGAGGCAAGCGTGTGCTGATCCGCCAGGATTTAAACGTGCCGGTGAAGGACGGCGCAGTCAAGAGCGATGCCCGCATCCGCGCCTCTGTCCCCACCATCAAGACCGCCTTGGACGCCGGGGCGGGCGTCCTGCTCATGTCGCACCTGGGCCGGCCCAATGAGGGAGAGTATAGCGAGGAATTTTCTCTGGCCCCGGTGGCGAAGCGCCTGAGCGCGCTTTTGGGGCGCGAGGCGCGTTTGATCAAAGATTATTTGGGCGGGGTGGAATTGAAGAGCGGTGAGGTAGTTCTGCTGGAAAATGTGCGTTTTAACAAGGGAGAAAAAAAGGATAACCAGGATTTGGGCCGCCAATACGCCGCTTTGTGCGATGTGTTTGTGATGGATGCCTTTGGCACGGCCCATCGGGCCGAGGCATCCACCAGCGCGGTGGCGCGTTTTGCCCCCCAGTCCTGCGCCGGGTTGCTGCTGGCTGCGGAACTGGAAGCCCTGGATAAAGCCCTGGCTGCCCCAACCCGGCCGCTGGTGGCCATTATTGGCGGATCCAAGGTTTCCACCAAGCTGACTATTCTGGAAAGTCTGCTTGCCAAGGTGGATACCCTGATTGTGGGTGGGGGCATTGCCAATAATTTCCTTCTGGATCATGGTCTGCCGCTGGGCAAATCTCTGCAGGAGCCGGATCTGGCCGGCGAGGCGGGGCGTATCATGCGGAGCGCCGCCGGCAAGGGGGTCGGCATACCTTTGCCGGTGGACGTGGTGGTAGGTGCCGCTTTTGCCGCAGAGAGTCCGGCAATGGTGAAAAAAGTGGAAGATGTGGCACCTGAAGACATGATTTTGGATATAGGGCCTAAAACCGCCGCCTTGTATCGCGAGATCATTCTCAAGGCCGGGACCGTCATTTGGAACGGTCCGGTGGGGGCCTTTGAGGTCGATCAGTTCGGCAAAGGGACCGAGGCCGTATGTAGGGCCATTGCCGAGAGCCGGGCTTTTTCCATTGTGGGCGGCGGCGACAGTCTGGCCGCGCTGGAAAAATACCAGGCTGAAGATAAAATGTCTTATATTTCCACCGGCGGCGGGGCTTTTTTGGAGTTTCTCGAAGGCAGGACGCTGCCGGCGGTGGCGGTGTTGGAAGAACGGGCCGCAAAAAATTGACCAGTGGCTTGGGGCTGTTGCTCCAGGCATCGTTTGGGGAATTTAAACCATTGTTTCGCCCGGCTTAATCGGGTTTGCTCCGGCCTTTGGGCCGATTCCGCCATGAAGGGTTAACCGCCTGCGTGAAGGGCTTGCCCAAGGTGCCTTGCCGCTATGCCAAGGGGCAGCATCGATGCTGTCGCTATCCGTAAGGCGGCAAGGCCGCCTTACGGATAGCGCAAGGATAAGGCGGCACCCGGCAAACATGCCCCTTTCTTATTCCCCCAGCGGGGTTCGGGGCGGAGTCCCGAATTAATCAGTGTTTCCTTAGTTCCTTTGGCGGGGCCAGTCTCGTTTTGAAATAGCTCCGGCTGACGAACAACGGCGTTTTTGCGCCAAAGGCCGTATATGTCTGATGAATCAAATTTAAATACAGGCGAAGCCGTCCAAGGACAAGCAGCCGGAGGGTCTGGGGCCGATTTGAGCCGGGCTGTGCCCCTGACTGGGGTTTATTTTTTGCCGGCAGGGGCTTTACCTGGTAAGAGCTGGTTCCGGCGGCATCTTTTTTTAAGCGCGCTGCTGATTTTTGGGGCGACAGGTCTGGCGCTGCTTGCGGGCGCGAACGTGTATGACGCTCTGGGTAAAAAGGCGGCCCTTGCCTCCGGCCGTCTCGGCGTGGTGCGTGTTGACGGTATGATCATGGAATCCGCCGCCACAGTGGACTGGATTGATCGCCTGCTTAAAGATAAAAGCATACGCGGGGCGCTGGTGCGTATTAATTCCCCGGGCGGAGCGGTGGCACCCTCCCAGGAGATACACTCCGCCCTTAAAAGATTGGCTGCGGTCAAGCCCGTGGTGGTATCCATGGGGTCAACCGCCGCCTCCGGCGGGTATTATATCGCCGTGGCCGCGCCTTATATTTTTGCCAATCCCTCCACCCTCACCGGCAGCATAGGGGTGCGTATGGATTTGGTCAATATGCAACAGCTCACGGATTTTATCGGCATCAAACCTCAAACCCTCAGCAGCGGTCCTTTGAAAGAGGCGGGGACGCCTTACCGCCCCATGCGCGAGGATGAGCGGGCCTACCTGCAGGATATGATCGGGGACATGTATGAGGTGTTTGTGGAATACGTGGCCGCCGGACGGAACAGGGATATTGCGGAGGTGCGGCGTCTGGCGGATGGGCGCGCCTATACCGGGCGCCAGGCCCTGGCCCTGGGCCTGGTGGACGAAATGGGCGACCAGGGCGCGGCCTTGCGTAAACTGGCTGAAATGAGCGGTTTGGAACAAGTGCCGGCTTGGGAGGATTGCCTGGTGGGGCCAAAGTCCACCCAATCCTGGCTGCTGGATATGCTGGACGCGCTGTTGCCGGATTTGGGCCTGGCCCTGCTGCGGAGGGAAAGCCCGTCTTACAATTTTTACTATTAGGGAAACGCTGATTTATTCTCTTGAGGGTGCCTTGCCGTTGTGCAGGGGGATGGCAGAGGTAAAGCAACGCCTGGGCGAACATGCCCCTTTTGCCCCCTGACGGTGATTTTTACTTTTGTAATTCTCCGC
>JAITGZ010000135.1 GCA_031280335.1 Deltaproteobacteria bacterium
ATCAGATCGCCGGACAGTATCCCGGCCGCATGGGCCGGTGTGTCGTCTATGGGGGTAACCACCGTAACCCTGCCGTTTTCCGTGCTGATCTCCACCCCGATGCCGCTGAATTCGCCTGAGGTTACGTCATGCATCTCGCTGAATTCTTCCGGGTTCAGAAAACCCGAATGGGGATCCAGCGCCTGGAGCATGCCCTTGATCGCCCCCTCCATGATCTCTTCGTTGCTCACCTCGCGCACGTATTCCCGCTGCACGAGATCGCGCACCTCACTGAAGCGCTTCAGGTGGTTATAGTCGTAGTAATTCGCGCCGGATCGCCCTTCATAGGCGTAAAGGACGCAGCCAAACGCCAGAATGCCGGCCGGCACCAATAATTTAAAACGCATACCCAAGCACCTCCGTAATACGCGCGAGGATGAAAATACCTTAAAAACGCCCGGATGCAAAGCTTTATATCCGGCCTTGCCTGGTGTGGCGCACCCGCCGGGCCGCGCCTCAGCCTTTTTCCAGCCACTGTTCCGGATTAAGGGCGGCGCGCTGATGCCAGATTTCAAAATGCAGTCCGTAATTGTTGATATCCGGATAAAAACCGCTGCGGCCCAATACCTGGTTTTTAACAACGTTCTCCCCCAGGCTCACCGTACAGTCGGACAAATAGGCATAGACGCTGTAATAGGCGCTGCCGTGCTCCACCAGCACCACCAGGCCTTTGCCGCGCATGGGCCCCCGGTGCATAACCTTGCCGCCGTGTATGGCCCGCACATCCGCCCCGCTGGATGAGCTTATGCCCAGGCCGTTCATGGGGGGCAAGAGCGCGAGATTGAATTTTTTGGCGATTTTTCCGGTTACGGGCCAGGGCAGGCGCCCCCGTTCCCTGTCCAGGGAGGAGGAGGCGGCGCGCGATGACCTGAGATCAAAATTCAGGCTCTCAATAAGGGCCAGAACCTCCTGCAATTCGGACTCCTCGGTCTGCCTTTGCCGGCGCAGCACGGCCAGACGCTGCTCATACTTCAGGCGTTCCGCCAGCAGGGCGGTCTTGCGCCGTTCAATGGCGGCCATCTGGCTTGATGTCTCGCGTCCTATGGCGTCGCGCCGGCCGACGGTTTCAGCCAGGGCGCTCTCCTGTTCCCGCAGGGTTTCCTGATAAGCCTCCACCGCCCGGAGCAGTTCCGCCGTCCAATAGTATTCACGGTCCAGGCCGGGCCAGTTTTCCAGATCACGCCCGCTCACGCCGGTGCGCCGCACATGCAGATTCCACAGGGTGGACAAGAGTTCGCGCAGGGCCGCTTCCGTCCTGCGCCGCTCTGTCAGTATGCGCTCGTAGTCCTTGCGCACGCCTTCTCCGGCCGAAGCCAGATTGGCGAGGCGCGCGCGGTATTCTTCCAGATTTTTCTCCAGGGCCAGTACGGATTCTTCCGCTGCGGCCAAAGAGACGTCGAGCTTTTTTTCATCCTCGGTCAGGCGTTTGAGGCTCTCCTGCCGTTTTCTGGCCCTGGCTTCTTCCTGGCGGAGGGTTTCGCGCAAGGAAAGTTCGCCGGCAGAGGAGGATTCCGCCGCTCCCCAGACCGGGGCGGGGGACAGCCAGCAACAGAGCAAGGCCGCCCCGCACAGGACAAAACGCCCTGCCCGGCGCAGCCTTGAGCCGTTCCATAAAACAAGGTTTCCGCACATTGCCGCTTAACCCGGCCGTTTTTCCTGCGTCTCCGGATTTTCGCGGCCGGGCAGGGGACCTTTGCGCCTAAAAAAGAAAAAGGTGTAAATGGGGCCGGAGAGCAGATAGCCGATGAAAAAGAAAAAACCGAAGATGCGCGGTTCAATGATCAAAGTACCGAAAAGGATAATGGCGGCCACCAGGGAACGGAAGGGGTGGGTTTTGACAAAACCGAACTCCTTGAAGGAGAAATAGCGTATGCGGCTGACCATGAGCAGGGCCAGGGCCATGGTCAGGCCCAGGGTTATTTGAGGCAGAAACAGCCGGATGCCGGCCGGCAGGTAGTGGTTGAAAAGCACCAGAACGGCCAGGGCGCAAGCCGCCGCCGGGATGGGCAGCCCCACAAAGAATTTTTTGCTGATCACCCCGGTCATCAGGTTAAAGCGGGCCAGACGCAGCACCCCGCAGGTCATGAAAACAAAGGCGGCAGCCAGCCCCAGACGGCCGCCCATGCCGCCGAGCTGCCACAGATAAACCATAAGGGCCGGGGTAACGCCAAAGGCCACGGCATCGGCCAGTGAGTCCATCTGTACGCCGAACTCGCTGGAGCTTTTGGTCAGGCGGGCCACCTTGCCGTCCATGCCGTCCAGAAAGGCGCTGCCAAAAATGGCCATGGCGCATTGGGAGTAAAGCCCCTCGACAGCCCAGAGCATGCCCAGAAAGGCCACAAACATGCTGCCGGCGGTGATCAGGTTGGGCAGTATATATACGCCGCGTCTGGCCGGGATTGCGCCCTGCTCTCCCATCATGACGCCGCCGCTGCGCCCGCGTCCTTGCCCGCCGCCGGACGCCGGGAACTCTTTTTGGCTGGCAATTCCGTTTCCATGACCGGCGCGGCGGCGGCCTGCTCCGCCTTGTGCGCCAGTACGCTGTGCCCGGCCAGAACCACATCGCCCAGCATGACCTTGGGCGTCCAGCCGTCTGGCAGATAAACGTCCACCCTGGAGCCGAATTTGATCATGCCGAAACGTTCACCCCGCTTTATTTTTTCACCTTCATCCACCCGGCAGACGATGCGGCGGGCGATCAGCCCGGCGATCTGCACCACGGTCCAGCTTAAACCGTCTTCATCGGTCAGGGAATACAGGCAGCGTTCATTGTCCTCTGATGCCTTGTTCAGGCTGGCGTTGATGAAACGCCCGCTTTTATATTCAATGGCGCGGATCGCAGCGCTCACGGGCGCGCGGTTCACATGCACGTCAAAGACATTCATGAAAATGCTGATGCACTGCTGCGGGCGGCCGCTGAAGGGGTCGGACATCTGGGCGATGCGGATGATTTTGCCGTCCGCCGGGCTGACCGCCAGTCCGGCTTTGCCGGGGATCACCCTTTCAGGATCGCGAAAAAAATGGCCGGCAAAGGCGGAAAAAAGCAAAAACAAAAGGGCGGGAGGCCACCAGTCCAGTACGCCGAAGACCAGCGCGGCAAAACCTGAACCCAGAATGACGGGGTAGCCTTCCGCCGTGATCGCGGAATATGGTTTACGCATGAATGCTCCCTTGAATACGATGGTTCACGTCCATCCGGTTAAAACCGCCCCTCTGCCTCTTGTGAAGGGATGGCAATTGTATTGTGTTCGTTTGAATAATTTTTATCATAAAACATGCCTGAAATAAATACAAGGCTCTAGACCATCATGCCCGGTATTGATTTGACCACTGGGATAATTTTTGGGTAAGGTCTAACCCCCACTTCGCATAACAGG
>JAITGZ010000178.1 GCA_031280335.1 Deltaproteobacteria bacterium
CCACAAAGGAACTGGCGGATGCAAAAGTTGTCCAGACACAACACATCATGCTCGTTTACGATGCGTTTCATGCCTGAAACAGCCATTTTGTTTTGCGGGCGGATATGTTTGTTGTTCAGGAGCCATCCGAATGCCTAAGGTAAAAAAAGGCGTAAAGCAGTAAAAAAAGTATAGCCATGCCGGCGGAGGTCAAAAAAATCACCCGATAGCTTCCAGCCAGATCGGCAATCTGCCCCATGAGTACAGACCCAACGCCAAAACCCAAATCATAGCAATTGAAAAATGAAGCTGTGGCCTCAGCGCGCCGCTCCATGGGCGCATAAGATAGAGTCAGAGCAGTCATGGAGGGGAACGCCGCCCCTATACAG
Organism: Deltaproteobacteria bacterium; assembly: GCA_031280335.1. GTDB lineage: Bacteria > Desulfobacterota > Desulfovibrionia > Desulfovibrionales > Desulfovibrionaceae > WRHT01. The sequence goes on from JAITGZ010000178.1 coordinate 369, forward strand.
AAGCCGTAAAGCGTTGCCGCGCATAACATCATCAGGCCGTTTTGAGCGTAAAAAAGCAACAGGGTTACGAGCAGCAATAAAAATACCGATGGCGGGATTATGCGTCTGTGCCCGAAACGATCATAGAGCCGTCCGGAAAATAGTCGCGAAATAATGATGCTGATGCTGGAAACGACAAAAAAATGCCCGACATAGGGCAGTTTCTGCTCCTGGCAGAACAGCGCCATAAAGATGATAATGGAGCTGAGGATAAGGCCGAGTATGAACATGAGCAGAGAAGGAACCCGCACCATACGGCTCAGTACAACCAGTCCCGGACGCCTGGAACTTCCTGATGAAGCCAAGCTTATGGGGGGGAGAAAACGTGATACGCCCATGCCCGCCAGATAGCACACGGCCACCGCCGCAAACAGGATCAAAAACCCCCATTCATTCATCAACCATATGCCTAAAAACGGCCCGGCCGCAAGCGAAATGGTCGTGCCTAACCCCAGATAGCTCATGCCTTCACCCATTCTGGACTGCGGGATAACCTGGGACGCCAGGGCGGTTATCAAGGTGGAGGTTATGCCAAAGCCTGCGCCGTGCAAAAAACGGAACAGAAGCCCCCTAGGCACATCCACAGCCCAATAGTAGCCAAAAGATGCCAGAGCGCAAATGAAAAGCCCCAGGCTAATCAAAAAAAGCGGAGAAATCCGGCCTGAGGCCAGGTAAGCGGAAGAAGAACGCATGGTAATGGCTGAAACAGTGAAAATACTGTAGATCAGGCCGATTTCCCGTCCGCTCAGACCTTGTTTTTCCATGTACAGGCTTAGGGTGGGCAAAAGAATGTTAAAACCCATGAAAATGTGAAAATTCAAAAGGATAAAAATCAAAAACACCTTGCTCCACAGCCTGTGTGAACCATAAACCCATTTGGCGGTTTCAGGCGTTGGTGCATTATGCCGGTTAATCATCAATATCATTCCCTAGGGGCCAAGCGTCCCATTGCTTATGTGGTAACTTTCCTCTCACAGTTCTTATGTTATATTTAAAAATGGAGATAAACAAGAAGTTAAAATAAAAGTAGTATATCCGGGTATTTTACAAAAATTTTGCTTTGATATTGTCGCTTAATTTCAAATATCCCGCACCAATCCACCAGCTTCAAGGCGCATGGTGAACGAAGATACCGCACAGAGGAAGTCCAGATCATGGGATACGGTTATGCGGGCCGTGTCCATATTTTGCAGGATGCGTACAATCCTTGCGCAGCTTTCCGGGTCAAGCCCGCTGGTGGGTTCGTCCAGAAGAAGGGCCTCCGGACGCATGGAAAGCACTGTGGCCAGAGAGACCAGTTTTTTTTCTCCTCCGGAAAGCTTGTGGGTAAGTCTGTTCTCAAAACCATCCAGTCCCATAAGGCGTATGGTTTCCAGGGAACGCTCCCTGGCTTCTTCAGGATCAAGACCAAGGTTGAGCGGGCCGAAAGCCACATCCTCCAGCACAGTGGGACAAAAAAGTTGATCTTCGGCCTGCTGGAAAACCAAACCAACTTTACGGCGCAAGGCGCGCCACCCCTCTTCATCCCGTATCGGCGTTCCATGCGCGAGTACCCTGCCCCGCCCGGGTTTTTCCAGGCCCAGAATCAGCCGGAGCAACGTTGTCTTGCCGTTGCCGTTGGGTCCGTATAAACCCAGGCGTTCGCCCCGAGCAAGGGAAAGGTTCAAATCGCTGAATAGTTCACGTCCGCCGCCGGGATAGGAGAAACAAATGTGTTCCAGCGAGAAAATGGGTATTTCAGACATGGGCCGGCCTTAGATGCGCAAATCCAAAAACACGAGACCAGCTAGAGCAAAACAGAGCAGCGTGACAAAAAACATATCGCACACTGTAGCTCTGAACATGGTCACGGATTGAAAGCGTCCGGAAAAACCGCGTAGAGTCATGGCCTCATATATCCTGGATGAACGTTCGAAACTTTGTACGAAAAGTATGCCCAGCATGTTGCCTAAAGTCTTATAAGTATGCGGGCAAAAACGCGGTGTAAAGGCACGCAGACTGGCAGCGATGCGCATCCTGCGCCATTCTTCGCCCGTAGTTTGGATATAACGGTAAGCTAAAATGAATATACAAACAAGCTTGTCCGGGCAGTGCAGGCGGGCCAGGGCATGTCCCAGCACAGGCAAAGGCATGGTAGCAGCTAAGGAAATAAAAAGCAGCATGATGGCATTGGTTTTAAGCGTAGCCAGAAAAGCCAGGCGGATTCCTCCCTCGCTGGCTGTCAGGGGACCAATTTTGAACAAGGTACCGGTTTCCATACTAAAAGGCACAGTCAGCCATAAAAAAAACATGAAAATATTGACGGCTAAAAGACGCTTCAAAAGAGGTCGCCAGGGCAAACGGGCAATTGAAGCCACAAATACGGCCAAGGCCAGACCCAGTCCCGCCGCTGTCAGGCCGCGCAAGGCGGCTAAACAAAACGCGCTGAACAGGGCAGTGACCAGGCGCACCCTGGGGTCGCGTCGGTGAACAAAAGATTGTCCATCGGCAAAAGGCGCGTCAAACACCGCGCCGCCGTTGTCTGTAATAAGCAGCAAGACCGGCCAGTCCGATAATCCAGCCTATGCCGCCTATAATGTCTTTAAGCCCCGGATCTCGGTCAATTTGCTCCAGAAGCAGTGTTTTAACAGGGGCAAGCTGACGTTCCATAGCTGCATTCACAATATCTTCCAA
>JAITGZ010000261.1 GCA_031280335.1 Deltaproteobacteria bacterium
GCCATGCTCAGGCGTATGCCGTCGGCCATTGTCATGGTTGACAGCGGGCTTAAAATCCTTGAGGCCAATGATGTGTTTATGCGGATGTTTTGCGGTGATATGTATGAATTTTTTTCCGCGCGCGCGGATGGCCTGAATGGCGTTGCCATTGATAGAATTGTCGATTTCTCATATATTTTTAAACAGACACTTCAAACAAAAAGGGATATTCGCAAAGAGCATTTCCCCATCAAAAACAGATTATATAATTTATCCGTTTTTACCATTGAAGAAGATGAAATTGTGGGAGCAATCATCACTGATGTTACGCAATCAGAAGTAAACAGAGAAAAGATTGCGCAAAAAGCCCGCGAGGTAATCACAAAAAACGTGGCCACCGTGCAGGAAATCGCCTGTTTACTGGGGGAACATATGGTGGAAACGGAACTTCTTTTGAATTCCATCGCCCAAAGCTATGACCCGGAAGCAGTGGCGCAAACAGGCAGCGGGGTGCCCGGCGATGTTTATTGACATTGATTACGCGCAAGTGAAAAAATACAATCAGAACGCCTACGGGGATTATTTTTCATCCAAAAGGGTTCCGGGCAGGGTCATCGCCGTGCTTTCAGACGGACTGGGGAGCGGCATTAAGGCCAATATCCTCTCCTGCATGACGGCCATCATGCTCTTGAAGTTTATTGACGCGGGCGCTGACATAAAAAAGGCCTGCGAAATTATTATGAATTCCCTGCCTGTTTGCAAGGTGCGCAAAATAAGCTATGCCACGTTTTCAGCGCTGGATTGCCGTGATGATGGCGAAACCCATATTGTGGAAGAAGGCAACCCGCAATTCATCTGGATTAGAGACGGGCAGGTATTGGAGACCATGCCTCAGATAGTCCCTTCCGAGACCTTCTCAAAACGCAAGATGCAGCTTTATGATTTAAAGCTTATGGATGGAGACAGATTGGTTTTTTGCTCCGATGGCGTAACTCAATCAGGTCTTGGTTCGCCTGAGCTGAGGCTTGGACTGCGGCGGGACGGACTGATCGACTTTGTCCTGAAAAAAATTGCCGTAAAGCCGGATATTTCCAGTCGTGAATTGTCTAAAACCGTTGTAAATTTTGCCCAGAATACAGAAATAGACAGAAAAGCGCAGGACGATATCTCCGCTGTTTCAATTTATTGCAGAGAACCGCGCAAGTCCATAGTTTTTACCGGCCCCCCCTATCACAATGGGCAGGACGGCAAATATGCCGCTCTCTTTAAAGAATTTACAGGCAAAAAAGCCGTGTGCGGCGGCACTACCTCCAATATTCTCGCAAGGGAATTAAACACCCCCGTCAATATCAAAGTTTCCTTCACCTCAGGTTCCCTGCCCCCGCCCATGGAAATGGAAGGGGCCGATTTGGTTACAGAAGGTATTTTGACCTTGACCCGCGCCCTTGAATACCTGGAGTCGCCTGAGGTTGTGGTCAATGAAGACGCGGCCGGACAGCTTGTAAGATTTTTTTTGGAAAGTGACTGCATAGATTTTTGGGTTGGGGCCAAACTTAACCAGGCGCATTACGACCCAAGCCTGCCGGTGGAAATTGAAATACGTAAAAATGTGATAAAAAAAATCTCCAAACTGCTTGAGGAAAAATATATAAAAAAAGTCAGCCTGCAATATATCTGACGCGGATGGTTATAGCCGGCGTTTTTTATGGCTGACAGCCATTTTAAATATGGTCCGTTCAGCAATGCGGCAAGCCCCTCAGGCGTTCACGTTTTGTGTACTGCCGGGCCGGGGTGCAACCGCAAGGAACAGAGGATGAATTAAGGAGGATAACGGTGAAGCAAATTGAATTGAAGATATGTTTGGGAACAAGTTGTTATGTTATGGGGTCGTCTCATTTGCATGAACTAGTTGACATGGTTCCGTCCAGATTCGGCGATATAGTGAACGTAGTAGGGCATAATTGTTTGGGGCAGTGTTCAAAAAATCTGGAAGCCGGCGGTCCTCCGTATGTTCAGGTTGACGACGAGATCATCCCTGACGCAAGCATAGAAAAAGTCTTACAATATCTGGAAATAAAATTAAAATGAGCAGGCAAACCATTCACCTGAAGAAAGAAGTGCTTGTACGTATAATTAAAGCATTCTTTTCAGGAGATTTCATAAATAATATCCGTCTTGTGCCTTTTCAGATGCGTCCAAAAGGCTCAGATGTATCGTATCGTTGTTGTATATACAAGGAAAGAGCTGTTTTACGCGACAGAATTATCTCAGGACTCGGTTTCGGCATCGAAAACGATGACGAAACACTCGATTTGGGCATTTATGCCGAACAAGCCCTTAAACGGGAAAAACCTGAAGATATCCCGCTCACGGTAATAGAAACAGCGTGTAAAGGCTGTACCCCCAATAGAATCCACATTACCGATCTGTGCCAGGGCTGCGTTGCGCGCCCTTGCCAAAGTACATGCAGATTCGGAGCAATAAGCATTATTAACGGAAAATCAGTCATTGACGGCGCAAAATGTAAAAATTGCAAAATGTGCGTGCCGGTATGCCCCTATAACGCCATTGTCAAAATAAGCGTCCCCTGCGAAGACTCATGCCCTGTGGCCGCCATTCAAAAAAACGCGCACGGCTTCGCCCAAATTGACTACGATAAATGTATAACATGCGGAAAATGTATTATAGGATGCCCCTTTGGAGCGGTACACGAAAAAAGCCAGCTCATTGACGTCTTGAAGAACCTGAATAAAAAAATTATCGCCCTCATTGCCCCCTCCATCGTGGGACAATTTCCGGGAAATATCTACCAATTAAAATCAGCCATGCTGAAACTGGGCTTTTCAGATGTCTATGAAGTGGCGCAAGGGGCAGATATTACAACAAAAAATGAGGCGCTGGAATTTAAGGAAAGGCTGGAGAAAGGCGAGCCGCTGATGACCACATCATGCTGCGCCGGATATTTCAACTTTGTGGAAAAACACCTGCCTGAAATAAAACGCTTTGTCTCGGATACCAAAACCCCGCTCTACTATATCGCTGAACAAGCCAAAGCCAGACACCCCGATGCCGTAACCGTCTTCATCAGCCCCTGCACGGCCAAAAAAAGCGAGGCCCATGCCTGCGCGAACGTGGATTATGTGCTGAATTACGAAGAGCTGGGGGCGGTGTTCGTTGCCCTGAATATGGAAATAACCGCCTGTGAACAGGTCCCCTTTGATACGGAAAGCTCCAGGGAAGGCAGAGCTTTCGGCATAACAGGCGGAGTCGCCGCCGCCGTAGCCTCCATCTCCGAAATCAGGGTTAACCCCTGTATAATCAACGGACTGAACAAAGACAGCATCAAACGGCTGCGCCAAATAGCCCGCGAAGGCCGCTGCCCGCCGGCGGACTGCGCCCCGCAGGACGCCTCCCGCGCCCCGGACGCCGCCAGCGGTTGCAATCTGGTGGAAGTCATGTGCTGCGAAAACGGCTGCATCGGCGGCAATGCCGCCATCGCGCCGGAGAAAATCTCCAAAAAAGCCCTGGCGGATTTTCTAAAAATGACCCCTGCGGCAGACCAGCCTTGAACCGCTCCCGGCCTGAGTGAGCGAACCCCCTGCCCCTGCGCCGCCGGGGGAGGGAACCCCCGGACCCCCTACCTCCTGAACCCGTTCAAGTTTTAGGGCAATTTCAAAGCGAAATTGTCCTAAAAGCGTGTATCGTCTGCCGCGCACTGCACCAGACAGCTTTTCAGATCTTGCGTTATGCGCTCCCATCTGTTGTCGCGGCGTTCAATCCAGTCCATCACGCGCTGGAACAGCCAGTCAGGTTGGGCGCGCAGCCGCCAGCCGTTGATGCGTAAAAAAACATCGCAGGCGGCAAAGGCTGCACGCTTATTGCCATCCACAAAAGGGTGGTTGACGAGCAGGCTTTCTAAAAGAGCGGCGGCCTCTTCGGCAATATCACCGTAATAGCCGCATTGCGGGCGAAAAGCCGCAGCCTCAACCGCGCCCATGTCGCGTATGCCGGGCGCGCCGCCGCAGCGATCCAAAAGCGCTTGATGAAGAGCCAGAATTTCCAGTGAAGTCAGGTATTCTCTCATTTGGCAAGCTCACGGTACAGGGAGTCGTACTCGGTCACGCTGTCATGCAGCGCCAGCATGACCCGCCTGCGCGGGACATTGCCCTGTTTCCGGGCGAGATATTCCCGCAGGGCTTCGTCAATCAGGGCTTGTAACTGCCTGCCCTCCTGTCCGGCTATTTTGCGGAGTTCGGCCAGGATTTTCGGGTCGGCCTGGGTGGCGAATTTTACCTTTTTGGCTTCGGAGACTGCTTGCATAATCTACCTCCGCCTTGAATATATGCCCCAATCATGAAATGTCAAGAAATATCAAGAAACAGGGCTGTAAGCCATAAAATACAAATTAGTATAATAATATAAATGTATTATATAATTTTCAAAGTGAAAATGCCCTGAATATTCCGCGCAGCGGCCTCAAGTTATGACTATTCAGGTCGATATATTTTATGGAACAGTGTCTTGGCGTATTGACTTTTGACCTGTTTGGGGACAATTTACGCATAAGAATAAGAACTATTCTTTTTTTATCGCGTTGTTTGTTTTATTTTTCAGCAGGAGGGGCCATGTTGATCGCGCGAAGGATTTTATACCCGGCCTTGCTGTGCGCCCTGCTTTTCGCCGGGCGGGCCTGGGCCGCGGAAGAAACAATCAGGTTGGGGGTGGTGGGGGCGTACAGCGGCAATCTGGCCCCCTACGGCATAGGCATGTTGAACGCGGCCCAGGCGGTTGTGGAACGGGCCAATGCCGCCGGAGGCATTGCCGGGGGCAAAAAACTGGAACTCCTGCCCCACGACGACCAGTGCGACCCGGACAAAGCCTATAACGCCGCCAATACCCTTGTGAACGCGGGCGTAAAGGTGGTCATCGGGCATCTTTGCACCAGCGCGACCCAGTCCGCCCTGAATGTCTATAATCGGGCCAAGATCATTTCCATATCCCCTTCCTCCTCCCTGCCCGAACTCACCACCTCCGGCAAAAATCCCTATTTTTTCCGCACTGTCGCCATGGATGACAGCCAGGCCCGTCTGGCGGCGCAATGTCTGGAAAAAAACCTTAAGGTGACCAAGGCCGCCATCCTGCACGACAAAAGCGATTACGGCATGGGTTACGCCGAATTTGTGCGCAAGCAGCTCAACCGGAACAGAAGCGTGAAAGTAACCCTCTTTTCAGGCATAGACCCCAAAGCCAATGATTATACCACCATTCTCAAACTGGTGCGCGCCAGCGGTGCCGAGGCGCTGGTCTTTGGCGGCTACGACCCGGAGGCGGTCAAGCTTGTCTCGCAGATGCGCGAGCTGGAAATGGATATACCCCTGATCTCGCTGGACGGTATAAAAAGCAAAAACTTCATCAATATGGCCGGTCCGGCGGCTGAAGGCGTTTATGCCTCCGCCCCCCGCGAAGTTATGGGAAACCGCGTGTCCAAAAACGCCACTGAAGACCACCAAAAAGCATTCGGCGATGACGCGCCCCTCTCGCCTTTCTATATGGAAGCCTACGCCGCCGTCCTGGCGGCGATTAACGCCATGGACAAAAGCGGCGGCGACCAAAATACGCAAAAACTGGCCGCTGTGCTGCGCAACGAATACGTAAATACCCCCCTGGGCAGAATCCGCTTTAACCGCAGCGGCGATGCCGAAGGCGTGGGCTTTGTCATGTTCAAGGTCATTGACGGCAAATTTATGGAAATAAAATAAGACGTAATTTTATCGGGGCTGTCGCCCCGCGCCCCATCCGGGGGCTTGGTTACAAGGCGTGCGCGGACGGCGCCCATTATGTCTATCCCGGGGATCATGAAATTGACGGAAGCGCCGAGGCCCGCGCCGAAGCCGGGCGCTTTTTGGAAGGGGCGGATATAGCCGTGGTGGACGCCATGTACGGCAGAGAGGATTATGTGCCCGGCTGGGGCCACTCCGCCTGGGAAGACTGGGTTGACGCCGCCGCCAGGGCGGGAGTGCGCAACCTGGCGCTGACCCACCACGAGCCGCGCCGCTCCGACCGGGAGCTGGATACCCTGGATTACCGGCTGCGGCACATTGTCCAGTCGGGGCAGCTGAATGTATATGCCGCCCGCGAGGGGATGCACTTTGCCCCTTCCGGCCCCATCCCCTTTACCCGCTTCGGCAGCGACTGGCTGCTCCTGTTTCTGGAAGAGATCGCCCGTTACCGGGACGTGAACGCCGTGCTGGACCGCATCCTCGCCAAAGCCAGGGAAATAACCCATGCCGATGCCGGGACGATCTTTCTGGTGGAAGGCAATGATCTCGTCTTTGCTTACACGCACAATGACAGCCTGTTCCCCGTGGACAACTCCTACAAGTATGCCTACGCCACCGCGCGTATGCCCATGCTCAAACATTCCATAGCTGGCTATGCGGCCCTTGCCAAAGATTCCCTGAACCTGGCCGACGTCCGCCGCCTGCCGCCGGGGGCCCCGTACAGCTTTAACAGCAGTTTTGACGAAAGAACGGGTTACCGTACCGTGTCCATGCTCACGCTGCCTTTTTTCGACAAAATGGGGCATGTTTCCGGCATCCTGCAGCTCATCAACAGCATGGATCCCCGCACCGGCAAACCTTGTCCCTTTACTGCGAGTATGGAATTCAACGCCCGGCTGCTGGCCAGGGAGGTGTCCAGCGCCCTGGAACACAGCGCGCTGGAGCGCAAGAGCATTTACGGCATACTGCGCATGGCGGCGATACATGACCCCTTTGAGACCGGCCCCCACGCGGAGCGGGTCGGCGCTGTCGCGGCGGAGCTGTACCAGAACTGGGCGGAAAAGAGGGAAGAAACGCCGGACAGGGATCGCATCCGCTACGAAAAAAACCGCATCCGCCTTGCCGCCATGCTGCACGACATCGGCAAGGTGGGCATCAGCGACCTGATCCTGAAAAAACCGGGCAAACTGACGGACGAGGAGTTCGCCGTCATGCGCGGGCACGCGGAGATCGGGGCTTCCATTCTGGCCGAAGACGCCTCGGACATCTCCGGCCTTTCCCAGGATATCGCCCTGCACCATCACCAAAAATGGAACGGACGCGGTTATCCCGCCGTTGACGGCAAAGAGCTGTCCGGGGAGGCCATACCCCTGGGCGCGCGCATTGTCGCCATCGCGGACGTGTTTGACGCCCTGGTTTCACCGCGCTGCTACAAAAAGTCCTGGAGCTTCACAGAGGCTTTGGCCCTGCTCTCCAGGGAAGCGGGGGAACATTTCGACCCCCATCTGGTGCAGTGCATGGCGGAGATTCGGGATCTGCTGCCGCTGATCTACGAGCGTTTCCCCGATATGCCGCCGGGAGAAGGCGGTGAAGGCGCGCCGACGTGACCCTGCCCGCCGCGCTTCGCCATATCGCGCAAGCGCCCTGGTTTTCTTCTGTCCTGATCGGGCCGGCCGTGATCCTGGGCATGAGCCTGCTATATATCGCCCAGCCCGCGCCCATAGCGCGTCTGGACCTGAAACTCTACGACAGCCTTCTGCCCCTGCGGGCCGCGCCGCAAGCTTCACCCGTTCCGGTGATCATCGACCTGGATGAAGCCTCCCTGCGGGAATACGGGCAGTGGCCCTGGCCGCGCTATCTGGTGGCGGATCTGCTGGACGCCCTTAAAGAATACGGGGTTGCCGCCATAGGGCTGGATATCATGTTTTCGGAGGCCGACCGCTCCTCGCCGGAGCGGCTGCGCACATCGCTGCGGCGCGACAGGGGCGCGGTGCTGAACCTGGACGGTCTGCCGCCCGGCCTGCGCGACTTTGATGGGCTGCTGGCGGGCTCCCTGCGGCGCAGCCCGGCTGTACTCGGCTTTTACGCCCGCTTTGACGGTGTGGACGATACCCTTGAAATGCCCGCCTCCGTTACCTGCATTGAACAATCCGCCCCCGGCGCGATCCCCCTGGAGATGGCCCTGCAATCCGCCGGCAACGCCGTGCTGCCCCTGCCCGTGCTGCGCGGCACGGCCCCCCTGGGCTTCATCAATGTGGCCCCGGACGGAGACGGCATCGTGCGCAAGGCCCCTCTGCTCATCAGGGCGGGGGACGCGGTCTATCCCTCCCTGGCGCTACGCTCCCTGATGCTGGCCCTGGGCAGCAAAAACATCATCGTCCGTTCCGGGCCGTACGGCCTTGAATCCATCCGGACGGGGCAGCGGACGGTGCCTGTGGACGCCATGGGGGCCATGCACATCCCCTTCATCGGCCCCAGCGGAACCTACCCCTACATCAGCGCGGCGGACGTGCTGCGCAAAAATACCCCGCCGGAGGCGCTGCAGGGCAGAATAGCCTTTGTGGGCACATCGGCGCCGGGTCTTTTGGACATACGGGCCATGCCCTTTGACGCGATCTATCCCGGCGTGGAAATTCACGCCGCTGTTGTGGACGCCATCCTGGCCGGTAACGCCGTCAGCGTGCCGCCCTGGACCCCGGCGGCGCAAATCGCGGGCATTCTCCTCTCCGGCCTCGCGGCGGCGCTGGCCTTCGGCTTCGCCCGGCCCCGTATATATCTGCCCGCAGCGGTAACGCTCGCTGCCGCCGCCGTCATGCTTGCCCGCCATTTCTTCGCGCAGGGGGTCTTCCTTTCCCCCTTATATGTCGTGATCACCATCGCGGCCGTGGGCGTATGCCTGGTCTTTTTGCGCTTCTGGCAGGAAGAGCGGCAAAAGCTCATCCTGCGCAGCGCCTTCTCCCGTTACGTCTCCCCGGAAATCGTCAAACGCATCGCCAAACTGCGCGGCAACCTCTTTGCCGGGGAGGAACGGGAACTGTCCATCCTCTTCACCGACATCCGGGGCTTCACCACCCTTTCCGAAAAGCTCTCTCCGCAGCAGATTGTCCTCCTGCTCAACCGCTACTTCACGCCCATGACCGCCCTTGTCCGCGCCCACAGCGGCACCATGGACAAGTTTATCGGCGACGCGCTCATGGCCTTCTGGAACGCGCCCCTGGATGTTGTCGGCCATGCCGGGCTGGCGGTGGAAACCGCGCTGTCCATGCAGGAAAAACTTCTGACCCTGAACGAGGAACTGCAGGCGGAATTCGGCGTGAGCCTCCGCATGGGCGCGGGCGTTCACACCGGCCCGGCCTATGTGGGCAACATGGGGTCAGCGGAACTGGTCAACTATACCCTCATCGGGGACAACGTGAACCTGGCCTCCCGCCTGGAAGGACTATGCCCGCAATACGGGGTGGGCGTGGTCGTCAGCGGGGAAACTATGGCTGGATGTGGCAAGGATTTCGTGTTCCACTACCTGGACACCATCCGGGTCAAGGGCAAGTTCCAGCCCGTCAGCGTGTACGCGTCCCTGCGTCCGGAGGCTGAAACCGCCCGCCGGAAAGAATTCCTCGCCTGGGAGGAAGCCCGCGGCCTCTACCTCTCCGGCGACTACACGAAAGCCGCCGCCGCCTTCACCGAGTTGTGCGAACGTTTTCCGGAGACGAAACTGTACGCCGTTTATCGGGAACGCTCCCAAATCCTGCTGCAAAACCCGCCCGATACCTGGGACGGCACCTGGACCGCCACAGGCAAATAGTACCGCGTCCCCGGGTTAGTCCCTTTGAGTAATGGTATAAACTATGCCTCACTTATAAGACTCAAGTTCAGGCATCAGTATTTTCCGACGGATGCCGCTACGCATCGCATAGGAAGCGCCGTAGCGCGTCCACAATTTCTTCAGATGCGAGGGGCTTGCCGACATGCGCGTTCATGCCCGCAGCGAGGCACATTTCCACATCCTCGCGGAACACGTTCGCCGTCATGGCGATAATCGGTATGACCGCCGCGCGCGGAACGGCCGCAGCCATGGCGCGTATGCGCCGCGTAGCCTCGAACCCGTCCATTTTCGGCATCTGCACGTCCATGAAAACAGCGTCAAAGCGCTCCGGCGTTTCCTGGAACAGCCGCACGGCCTCGGCGCCGTTTTCCGCGAAGGTGATGTCTATCCCCATGGGGTCAAGCAGGGCTGCGACGATCTCCCGATTTATCTCCACATCCTCGGCGCACAGGATACGGCGTCCGGCCAAAAACGGCGCGCTTTCCGCCTCGTGCGCGGCGCCCGCCTCGCCAAAGCCCAGATATTCGTCTATCATGGCGGCGACCGGCGAGGGGAACAAGGGTTTATGCAAGAATCTGCCTATCCCCGCCTTTTCCGCCGCTTTCCGCATTTCCTCCCAGTGGGCGTCAGCGCTCGTGAGTACGACGGCCATCGGGGGCTTCGCCATCGCGGCGTACTCAAAAAACACGGTGTAATCCGCGCCGAGCGTATCCCAGCTTGCAAAGCACATATTGTATCCGTTTCCCTCGCTTGCCTGTTCGATCATGGCAAAAGCCGTTTCCACGCTGTCTGCGGTGTCGCAGACCAGCCCGAACTGCCGCGCAATATCCGTGAATATGCCGCGCGCATCCGCATCTTCGTCAAGCGCCAGAATTCTCAGCCCGCTCCGGGCGCTTTCGCGCGAGGCCTCCGTACGGCCATCTGCGCACCCGCGCCGCGCCCTGAGCGTGAAGAAGAAGGAAGACCCCTTGCCGGGCTCCGATTCCACCCAAATGCTCCCGCCCATCATCTCGACAAGCCGTTTGGAGATGGCCAGCCCCAAACCGGTGCCGCCGTATTTGCGCGAGGTGCTGCCTTCCGCCTGCTCGAACGCGTCAAAAATACGCGATTTCTGCTCTCCGCTGATGCCGATTCCGGTATCGCGCACCTCCATTTCCATCACGCATACGCCCTCCTCCTCGCCGCAGCAACGTGCGGACAAGCTTACCGATCCGCCTTCCGGGGTGAATTTCACGGCGTTGCTGAGCAGGTTCGTAAGCACCTGCGTCAGCCGCTGGTCGTCATACGCAAGCACGGCGGGAATGGCGGGGTCCATATGGACGGAAAAAACAATTCCTTTTTCCTCCATGCGGAACTGGACGACGCCGGCGACTTTTTGCAGCGTGCTTTCAAAAACGGTTTCAAGAGGCGTCAGGGTCATTTTCTGCGCTTCGATTTTCGACATATCCAGCACATCGTTGATTATGCCCAACAGGTGCTGGGAAGCGGAAACGATTTTTCCGAACGCGTAGTCCTTGTGTTCCATATCCGCCGACCGCTGCCCAATGGTGGTCATGCCGATGATCGCGTTCATGGGCGTACGGATTTCATGGCTCATGTTGGAAAGGAATTCGCTTTTTGCCAGATTGGCGCGTTCCGCTTCCTTCATGGCGAGACTCAAGGTTCTGGTGCGTTCTTCCACCCGCCCTTCAAGTTCCGTAGCAAGGCCGCGAAGCCGGCATTCGGCCTCGTCCCGCTCGCGTTCGCGCGTTTTGAGCCGCCGCCCGGTCACCAGCAGGGTGACCGAGCCGAAAAGCCAGAGTCCGGCGTGCGAAAGGGCAAGGAAAACGGACGACGTTTCGGCTGTCGCGATAAACGGCGCCATGGGCACGCTGACGCTGATGCCGCCACGCTGCTGGCCGACCGTGTACCCCTGGTAGGCGTGGCAGGACAGGCAACTCTTCTCCGTCATGAGCGGCCCGATGAAGCGCAGATACTGCCGGCCGCCGATGGT